>JABGPX010000579.1 GCA_018644745.1 Spirochaetales bacterium | reverse complement strand
ACAATTATCTGTTCTACCTGACTCGGGTCGGCCAGGATGTTCGGTACCGGGTTAAGATGTAAATCTAGAGTTATTCTTTCACCCGCCAAAGTTCGCATAATTTGGCGCAGATTTCTGATAAGGCGGTTAATAGCTATCGCCTGGGGCTCAAATGCTTGTTTCCGGCTGAACGCTAGAAGCTGCCCGGTTAAATCGGCGGCTCTTTTCCCGGCTGCCCGTATCGCGTGAATGCTCTCTTCAATCTCGGAATCGGTTTCAGAATCGCCTATGTCGAGTAACGCCATTTCACACTGTCCGTTGATGACTGTGAGAAGGTTGTTAAAATCGTGGGCAATGCCTCCCGTTAAAGCTCCAATCGATTCCATCTTTTGGGCTTGCAGCAGCTGTTCTTCAACGAATTTGTGTTCCGTAATATCTCTCATCGATCCAATTATCCGCCGCTCCTTTTCCTTCTGGTTTTCGAGAATAGAGGCGTTCAACGAGACCAGGTGGATGTTTCCACCCAGGTCTCTTAGTTGAAACTCATAGTTTGTTATCGATCCTTCCCTCTCTAAATATGAAAGGATCGACTCTCTTACTGATGGGTCGGCGTAATAACGAGCGACAGGTTTGCCGATTATTTCCTTCCGCGTTCCCCGGAGCAGTTTTTCGCCAGCGAGGTTTGTTTCAAGAAGTAATCCATCGAAGTTGGTTTCGTAATACATATCTTGAACATGCTCATAAATTCTGCAGTATTTTTCTTCGCTCCGAATGGCACGCGCAGACCCGAGCAAGGAATTCCGAACCAGCAGACGAGAGGCAACGGCGGTTACAGTAAAAATTACGGCTAATACAAAAAGCTCTCCAAAATCTTCGCTCCGGAAAAACCCGCGAGTTTCACCTTCCCACTTTAAGAATCCTATAGCCGAGACCGCGAGTATGCTTATCGTGGTAAACCCGACATATAAAGCCATACTGAGCATTATGCTCGCTAATACGATGGCAACTGGAAACACCGCTACTGCGATATCGTGAATTCCCCGGCCTATGTATGTGTTGTAGACGGAGGCCGCGAGTATCGCCGTCATCGTGAGAGTTTGAGCGAAATGGAAATAGCCCTTTCTAGCCATAAAAAGGCTGAATGAAGAGAGAACAAAAACGCCGATTGTTGCCAATAGGGTGAGCCACCTTTCGTAGAGAAAGGCAACGACAGATAAAACGAGGCCGCCGGCTGCTATGGCTGCCAAAACTATGAGGAGCACTTTCCTCATCCGCAGCTGTTCTTCATCTTTGAGGCTACTGACTGTTCTCTTGATTATCTGTTCCACGGAATTAAGCCAAGATTATCATGTTTCCCGGCCATTAAATAGTGATATATTACCATTTCTTCCTTTGCCCATCACCCTGATACTGCCTTTTGCATCTTCGGAATCATGAGTAAAGACCACTGTTAACTCAGTCCACCACGCGGCACCGAGACCAAAGTACCGGATCCAAAGAGTCTTTTCGTCCAGCCATCTGGCGACAGTGCCGATCTCCTGATCGCTGATATTCGTAAAAGCATACAGGCCATTCATGCCGAGGTTATACACTTGAGTTTCATTTGCGTATATTTCATGTACATATGCGGCATCTTCGGAAAATGTAAACTGCAGCGCAGAGAGCCCGTAAGGGTTTCTATCAGCCTTGTAAACTTTATCAGATATGTCATAAGCAAGCGGAGGATTCTCGTTTTTCTCTATCGCCGGCCGCTCGGTCCAGTTTGATAGCGCTTCGCGAAGGTGTCGGGCTGCCGCAGGATTGTCCACTAGCGGTTTTCGGGATTTTGCAGATGGAATGATGTAATTCCTATAAAGTGATTCGGGTATCTCGAATAGACGATCAGGCAATGTGCTGTTGAACACCGCAATAAGGTTTTCATCTCTTGAAATAATCAGGTACTGCCCCGCGTACCCGAGCGCCAAAACCGTGTCGTCCGGAGATACCCACCACTGATATCCGTAATAGGGCTGCAGCGTATCCGCATTAACCTGACGTTTCGTAGCTTCTTTGATCCATTTCTTAGAAACGATAATGCGGCCATCCCAGATACCGTCGTTCAGGACGAGCAGGCCGAATTTTACCAAGTCGAGGAGTTTTAACTTCAACTCACCCCATCCTAAATTTATCCCCTCCGGATTCTCCGGCCAGGAGTAATCTGTTATGCCCAGGGGTGAAAATAGGTACTCTTGAGCGAAGTCCTCGGTTTTCAATCCTGCTGCTTCTTGGAGGGCCGCTGATAGTAAAAATGACGACATGTTGCTGTATTCAAATCGGGAACCCGGCGTTGCCTCTCTTTCCCGGCTAAGGGCGTGGGCTGCCCAGTTGTTGCTTTGACGCATTTCGGTCAATCCCTTCCAGCTGTAGAGATAGGAATCCTCACTCTTTAGACCTGTTGTCATGGTGAGTAAATGTTCGAGTTGAAGATCGCTGCTGATTTCAGAATCTGAAAATAGTTGATTTACAGGAACCTTGACGCTATCGATCAAACCTTTGTCGATAGCGATCCCAATCAGCGTGGATACGACACTTTTTGTGCAAGAGTGGATGATGTGCAGAGTTTCCGGACCGGTTGGATACTTGTACGCCTCCAGGACCAGGACGCCGCCGCGCATCACCGCCACACTATCAATGCCGAGATCTCCGCTGTCTATTTGTTCGATCATCGCGGCGAGATTTCGCGAATCGAGTCCCGCCGCCTCCGGGCTCGACCTGTACCACGTTTGGGTCGGCCAGACTGTTGCGGAACTCTTTGCTGTTGATGTACAGGATAAACTGCACAAAACCGAAATCACTATTGTGACAGCGATTGTGGAATTTCTCATCAATGAAAACGCCAAAGCCCTGTTATTCATATAATAATTGTCGATCAGCCCTTTATCCTTTGTCAAGATCGCAAAGACTTGAGTAATGACCCAAACCTTGGCGGTTGAATCCCACCCCACAGGACTGGTATGTTCACACGTGCAATAGCTACACGTCAAAGAAGGAGTTGGTTTTGAACAGCGACACCATGTTGTACCTCAGCCGCAAGGACGTAGAAGCGGTTAATTTGTCGATGCCTGAGATTATTGATGCGCTGGAGCGAATGTTTAAGGAAAAAGGCAAGGGTCGTGTGCAAATGCCGCCGAAGCCGGAGATTCACCCCGGCGAGGATGGTCTAATTCACGCCATGCCAGCGTATATTCCAAGTTTGCACGCCGCGGGATTGAAGTGGGTTTCCGCATATAAGGAAAACTCAAAAAAGAACCTTCCCTATATAAGCGGCCTTGTTATACTGAACGATCCGGAAACAGGAATTCCGATTGCGGTTATGGATGCTACGTGGATTACCGCGAAACGAACCGGCGCAGCGACCGCAATTGCCGCGAAATATTTGGCCCGCGAAGAGAGCTCGAGCGTAGGCATTCTAGGATGTGGAGTGCAGGGTAGAAGCAATCTTGAAGCTCTTTCGTGTGAGTTCAATATCGACAGAGTTAAGGTCTATGACATTTGTTCTGATGCCGCCGGAAAATTCGCTCAAGATATGGCGGAGATCATTCAAATGAAGATCGATGTTGTTGATAATCCTAAAGAAGCTGTAAGAGAAATGGATCTTGTGGTGACTTGCGGACCGCTGCTGAGAAACCCATCGCCGATTATTGAAGCCGACTGGCTGGCTGAAGGGGCGTTTGCAGGTCCTGTTGACTTCGACTCCTATTGGAAAGGAGAGGCACTGTGGCGGGCGGAAAGATTCGCTACGGATGACATAGCGCAGATGGAATATTATCGAGAAATCGGTTATTTCAAGAATACGCCTCAACCGTACGCCGATCTGGGAGAGATAGCCGCAGGTAAGAAACCGGGTAGGCAAAATCCATCTGAGAGAATAATATGTATGAACCTCGGTCTCGCGCTGGATGATATGGCAGCCGGCATAATGATATACAGGAAGGCGATCGAAATGGGAATTGGAGCGGAGCTTTCCTTATAATAAGATATGAGAATTGAGGCAGCGCCACCCGCCGCTCCTACTTCTGTACCACATGATAGAGAGCCCTCGGCGGCACTGGATAACCAATCTGTCCCTATGGTACTTTCTACGAATGAAGAATTCGACTCATCGGAAGAAGTTGATTTTCTCAATTGGCGTATTCCTGCTGCTTTTCCTCACGACCGCATTATCTGCTGCTGCCCTATCGGGAAGAATGGAACTCTTCGACCAATTTATGGCCGATAGCCTGAGGGACCTGGAGTCGGTATTTCTTACCGCGTTCTTCCGGGTGATTACCTTCACCGGGTCTTCTATTTTTTCTGCGATTATTATAACCGGCCTCATGGTCTACGGATTTGCCCGATTGAAATCGCGCCGATTTGCCCTCACAGCGGCGATCACCGCCGCCTCAAGCGCTGGGGTAAATATAATGCTCAAGGAAATTACTGCCCGTGCTCGTCCATCCTTATATCCCTGGCTTACTCATGCCGCAGGTTTCAGTTTTCCTAGCGGTCATACTCAAAGCGCGGTCATAATCGCGGGACTTGTCATTCTCTTCGCACGAGGTATTTCGCCCAATCGCAAGAGCTTCCTTCTCATTCCAGCTATACGTCTTTGGGTATTTGCAATTGCTCTCAGCAGGGTATATCTCGGGGTTCATTACGCAAGTGATGTAATCGGCGGTTTCTTGTTCGGACTGGTGTTTATCATCCTGGCAAGGAAATGCGCTATTCGCTGACACTTGCAACCGGCAACAAGATTGGCGAAAGAAATAAGGTCATTGCAGAATAAGGCTAGCCGGGAACCACATACCCAAGAACAACTGTAACGATATATGCGAATAGAAGAACGAAGCCGAAAGCTTTGCTGAAATAATGGGTTGTCCGGCCGATGCCCGCTCTTAGAACAATTACAACGAAGAACATCGAGGGAAAGAAGAGATAAAAGAATTCCGGCGGTACTTTGAGGCCTCCCCTCGTTACTGCAGCGGCTGCACCGGTGACAAATAATACATTGAGTACGTCAGCCCCAAGAATGTTGCCGAGGGCGAGCTCACCGTGACCTTTCCGGACTGCGGTAATCGCGGTAACCAGCTCCGGTAGCGATGTCCCGAATGCCACAAGGGTGGCGGCAATAATTGCATCCGGTATGCGCAGGCGAAGGGCTGTTTCCTCAACCGCGGGGATAAGAATACGCGACCCGATGAGCACCAACGCGACACCGAGAATTAATTCGAGAATTGCGATCACCGGCCGCACGTCGCGGTCTATTGTTACTGTTGAATCATCTACTTCATCCGGCGGGGCCAGCTTAGACCATGTTATGGATCTCCAGATATAGATTCCGAGAAGAATCAAAAAGCCGAAGCCGACGAGCTGAGGCAGTCTACCGCCTTCGCTGAATATGCCGCGCATCGCAAAGTAAGGGATACAAACCAGAACTAATAGAATCGCGCTCGCTACCTGGATCCAGCTCTGCCGGTTGACGATTTTTGGATCGACAGGGATTCGGCCGATAATTGCCGCGAGCCCTAGAATTAGCCCGGTGTCGGCGATAATGGAACCTACAGCGTTTCCTATAGCAAGACCCGGGGCGCCTTTTACCGCGGCAAGTACGCTGACTGCCGCCTCAGGCAGGGTGGTACCGATGCTTACTATTGTCGCGCCGACGAGAATTTTAGGAACCCCCCAGCGGATAGATAGAGAGACGGCCTGGTCTACAAGGATGTCGGCGCCTTTTACTAAAATCGCGAGGGCCGCCGCGATAATAACAAAAAGTACTACAAGCGGTAGTTGTTCAACGGTTCCGGAGATCCAGGCTTCCATTTTGTTATCGGCTCCTCGGGATATAGAGCCACCCCCCCGGCAAAACAGAAGGTGACTCTATATTTGTACCACCCGTTTCTTGCTTCGGCAACTGCCGGAGCCTTTGTTCAGAATGGGGTGATATATGTGTCCGTCATCCAGGCGGCAAGCCTGTTTAGCAGCATTGGAGTCGCCGGGTTTGCGCCGTTGGTGGCCAGTACGATTCCTCGATTCTTTTCCGGAGCAAGCCAGACAATCGTATAATTCATCGTATTGCTGCCCTCGTGGTTCAATGCGGTTCCTCCCGCCCACTTTCGGTCCACGACGAACCAGCCTGCCGCGGAATTTTGCCCGGCTTCCCGGAGAAGCTCCTGCGTTACATCGGCGCTCAGAAAGCCTGCGGGTCCACCGCCGATGAAGATCTGTAAAAATTTAATCCAATCTGGAATAGAAACATGAACCGTGCCCGCTGGGCCGAGGGCGGGGGGATTGTCAGATCCCGGTAAGTCTGGATCTACGGGCACGAAATCTCCGTTCACCCATTGATGAGGCCAAGGATCGTATGTTCCCGGAGCGCCAAATCCGGCAGTCTCCATAGAGAGAGGATCGAAGAGTTCGTCTCTTATCAAATTCTCCCAGCTTTCATCAGCGAGTATTTCCAGCATTGTTCCTGCGATTATTATTCCGCCGTTTGAATACTTAAATTTTCCCGGCTGCTGGCTTGGCTTGTCTTTCAGAATAGCCAGGGCCGAATCTTTTCGTACTGTTCGCTGCTCTTCATCGGCCCGTATCCACATTGCCTGCCACACGGCCGGGTGGGATTTGTAAATCAATCCGGTTACCCCGCCAATGTGACGCAGTAAATCCGAGACAGGAACTTCATTATATGACAGGTGTATCGTGTCAGAAGAGAAAACCTCGCCAATTGTTGATTCAAATTGAACAACGCCCTTTTCTACCAGTCTTCCGGTGAGCGCGGCGGTCATCGCTTTCGTACATGAGCCGATATGCCACCTAGAGTCACTTCCGGCTTGCAGGTCGGAGGCCAAGGAAATGGTGCCGATGGTAACATGTTCCAATATTGATTCAGAATCGAAGACCGCGGCTGAAAGAGCCGGAGTGCCCAGAGCGGAGCGGGTGGCTGCTACTGCTTCCGATAAGCTGCTCCAGCCGCCGGCATAGGTTGCGCAAGAGGATATGATTACTGCCGCAAATACGGCCGCGGCGGCCAAGGCTGCGATTTTTGAACATAGAACGGTTCTCATTGAAAGTTTTCGTGATACCATTTCTTTCTCCAGGATGAGGTTGGTTAAAAATACAATTATTTATTGTGCTTCTCAATGGAAAACATCGAAAGCTTCCTGTAAATCGGCTATGGTTATACGCCTAGAAGGAGAATGAAATGAGTTTTAAGCTTGTTCATGAATCGATTTTTGTTCCATCGCCTGCTGAAGGTACATCCGTGGCCGGCGGAAGTTATTACACAAAAGCAGAAGGTGTCGAGATGATGAGCCTTCACGTATACTCATCTCGGAGCGACATATTGTCAGATGAATACTACCGGTTTTCCGAAGACAACGGCGTTTCCTGGTCGGACGCCGCGCACATATCCGCCGGGGAAACGACACCGGAAGGGACTCTTCGTCGGCACGCCCGCGGCGGGTATCTCGATCCGGTCACAGGCAGGTTTATAAAAATTCGAAATCAAGCAATTCTGCCTGATGACAGGGTGGGG
The DNA here is from genome assembly GCA_018644745.1 of Spirochaetales bacterium. The sequence continues at coordinate 353 of JABGPX010000579.1, read as the reverse complement.
GATTTCATGCGGTTTAACACCGTTCACTATGCGGTTACTCTCGACGGCGGACGAACTGATGTATTTGACGAACCTCTCGTACAGGCCGGTGGCGGATATAATGCGGATCACCCGCTTCCCAATGTCTCTCGCGGGAAAAACTGCTTTATGCTCGGTGACTGCACCTGCATGCCGATTACCCTTCCCGACGGCACCCTTCTGCAGCCGGTTCAGATCTCGCCGACCGGTCCGGACGGCGAATACCACAATCCCGGGGGTGGATTTACATATACCGATTGTGCTGTAATCCGGGGCACCTGGCGGGATGACCTTCACATCGACTGGCAGCTTGCCGGAAAAGTGTCCGCGGATCC
>JABGPX010000372.1 GCA_018644745.1 Spirochaetales bacterium | reverse complement strand
CTGCAAATAGTATTGACCTTGAGAAGAACGAATCATACTTCCAAGGGATTATCGATCTGCCGCTCGTTGATGGAAACGATATTGTTATTACAACCACCGCAAATGATAATATCACGACCCAGACCTACTCAAGATACATCATTTCATGGTTGACACCTGCGACCGGTTTCAAGACAGCCGGGGGCGGGGCTGATTCTATTAAGCTCCAATGGGGCCTGCCGGTCGATTCGCGGGTTACCCACATGCTGCTGTTTCGTAGAGAGAATGGGCAGGTTGGGTATATTCCAGAAGGACTGTACCTTGAAGGCGAGGAATTAAATAGCGGTCTAGACCTGGTTCTTAAGAAGTTCGATTTCTCTAATTCGGCTGACAGAGTTGAATTTTATGTGGATCCCGGATTGGTAGGGGGTACTAACTATCACTATAAAGCTATAAATGTTCAGGAAGAACCCGGACCTACATATACTTTTTCCGATTATTCCCTTGCCAATGCGACAATTGCAATGACTTATGGAGATTTAACTTTTAGGCTTTATTATCTCGAAGACTTAGACGACAAGGACGGTATAACTACTCCAGATTCCGAAGTCTACTGGGATATCAGAGCAAATTTTGGAAGTTATCCAAAAGTACTTTCTCAAAAGCTTACCAGTCATGTCGCATTAGACGAAGATGTAGGCAAACCGAATCATTATTATTCATTCGCTCAAGATGATATTTCGGACACAGCGCCGGAAGATTACCTGGAAGTAACTATGTATGCCCTCGACCGCATCGATGGTGGGATTGTCAATCTTTTTGTGGGTATTTATGAGCACGATACCGCCGGATATGATAAAGGATCAGATGACGATGAGGTTTTTGGTATTGAGACTTATCAAATTGTGTATGATTTGGGCAGTGATTCATGGTCCTTCTCACCAGCAACCCCAACCTTTTTTCCTACTCCTGAAGGCGGAGTACCGGCAGTTCCCTATACTGGATCGGCCGGAACAATAGAACTAAAAATGGGAGTTTACTGGGAATAGATTTGTGTAAGGTATTCGGATGAATTATCAGCCCCTGAATTGGACGGTAATAGAAATCCTCTAGTTCAGGGGCATTTTATTATAATCTCCTGTTCCGATTGTAAACCCAAAAATCTCTATTTTCGTTCCATCCTTCATACGGTAGGAATCTCCTCTTAAGGCGGTAAGAAACTGAGTAACTACAAAGACAATTGATTGCTTTGGATCTGGCGTCGGGTTAGAATCCAAGGGAAGAAACGAGGCTGACAATGAAATTTTTTTACGACCTTGTTTGGTTTCCGCGCAAAGAAGCGCGTATAGTGTCCCCCTCTTAATTCAGACCAAGTATAATGAATTAGGAGGAAGAATTGAGAGAGCAATAACGATGGACCGCGAAGAGGAAAGCAGAGATTGTACTGCAGATTCTTCGTAACACGATCACGGTAGTAGACGTCTCAAGGCAACACGACCTGACGCCCAGTGAAGTGCAAGGCTGGGTAGATGTGTTCCTCAAGGGCGGAGAGCAAAACCTCAAAACGAATGCACCCGATGCACAAGCACCGTTCAGCCGTGAGGTGAAGGAGCTCAAAGAGACAATTGGCGATCTGTACGTGGAGAATGCAATATTAAAAAAAGCCAAAGCTCTGCAGGGCGACTTCGAAGAGAATGGATCCTGACCTTGCAGAGCGAACTTGAGATTGACGGGATCGCTGCCAGCCTTCGCAGGATATGTGGGGTGTTGGGGTATAACCGTTCGAACCTGTATTATCAACCGAAACACCGGCGATCAAATGGAGCCGTCGATACATGGTTGGTCAATGAAATCCGTTCTGTCATCAAAGATAACTCTCAAGAAGACCATATTGATATTTGCTGAATAAATTCTTACAATAGGTAAAATAATTGAACTATAGGGAATGGTTAGGAATCCGGGGCGATTAACTCAGTGGCTAGAGTGCTACCTTCACACGGTAGAAGTCGCCAGTTCAAGTCTGGCATCGCCCATTATTAGCTGATCGACGGGGTTATCTATCTATCTCGGGAAAAGATCTCAATCCGCATCGTCGCGTTCATTCGTGATGATAGTTTCAAGCAACTCCTCGAGTTGTATTCGCAGAGCGTCCAGTTTTGTAGTGGCGACATCCCAGACTATCAAGTAATCCACTCCGAAATAATCGTGAATCAATCTGTCACGCATGCCGGAAATCTTGCGCCACTCGATTTGAGGTTGCTTCTCCCTTATGTTGTCCGGGATCTTTTTGGCGGCTTCTCCAATAATTTCTAGGCTACGGACGAAAGCTCTTTTTAGAGTATCATTGTCCTTAAAGGAATTATAATCTATGCCGGAAATATGGGATTCGACATAAGCGATTTCGTCGAGTATGTGGCGGATAAATTCACCCGGCGATAGGGACACGTGTTACCTCTCTTAAAATATGAGGTCCGATATGGGGGCTGAGGGCCTCAGGAGTCACCAGATCAACTTTCCTCCCGAGAAGATCTTCCAGCAGGAATGAAATATCCATGAAGTTATCAAAAGTATGGGCTTCTGGAGAAAACTCAATGAGGATATCGATATCACTGTCCACAGTTTGCTCGCCTCTCTCGAAAGAGCCAAACAATCCAAGGCTTCTGACGCCATACGCAGAAAGTTTCGGTTTTGCTTCCTCGATCAGCTGATTGATTCTTTCTTTTGTATCTGCCATTGTTAAATCTCCCTTCCGTTACCCAAGAACAGACAACTCTATGTTACATCACGTCTCTTAATTACACAATCGAGCAAATCGGTACCATATTATCGATTCCTGTCTCCGCTACCAGTGTAACACAGAAAGTACCAAGGTTTACCAAGGCCCATCCAAAGGATTGGGTTTTGTATATATTGGACGATACTGGGGGATTTAATATTATTAGATTTCAAACGGAGGAAGACATGATTTCATGCGTGATCTGTACAGAAGGAACATATAGCGAAGGCGTTAGGACCGTAACCCTGGAGAGGGAGGCAACGGTTGTAGCGGTAAAATCGGTTCCCGCCTAAGTCTGCTCCAATAGTGGAGAATATATTCTATATAAATAAGTCGCTGACTATTGAAATAGTATGAGACTTTTTGTGCAATACAAAGGTGGCAATAAGAGCAATATGACTAAGGCAATTACACCAAAAATCCGAGAAATACAGGAAAAAGAGCTGCCCGTTCTTAAAGACTTGCTTTATGAGGCGATCTATCAGCCTGATAAAGAAAATTCTATACCAAAAGAAATAATTAATGATCCAAATATAAGTCAGTATATCGATAATTTTGGACGAAAAAAGGATGATTTTTGTCTGGTAGCAGAACTAAAAGGCCGGATCATTGGAGCAGTATGGATTAGAATTTTAGCCGATGAAATAAAAGGATATGGAAATGTGGATGATGAAACACGGGAATTCGCCATTTCGCTATTTAATGAATACCGAAATCAAGGCATTGGTTCCAAGCTCATGAAAAGAATGATCTCATATTTGAAAGCGAAGAATTATGCTCAAACCTCATTAAGTGTTCAAAAAGAAAATTACGCTTATCGCATGTATCAAAAACTTGGATTTGAAATAATTGGGGAAAATGAAGAAGACTATCTGATGCTAATAAAACTTTAGAGCAGAAGGAGTGACTTTGCCATTCAGCGTAACACTGGGCACCATCCAAAGATATTCCTGGCGATGAATTTTGCTATATCTTAATCTTTCTTTATTTCTCGTCTGTACTGGCCGGCAGGTAATCCGACTAATCTCTTTAAACTTTTTATGAAACTTGAGGCGCTCGAAAACTGCAGTATTTTGACCTCTCCCCGAAACTATCTCATTCACGTTCCAGCACTCGTCCCGTAGAGAGCCGTTGAAGCTTTCAACAATCGCGTGTTCAATCGGTTTACCGTGCCGAAGTGGGATGTTTCCAAATCCTTAGGTATACTATAAAACAATTGGAAGCGTTCGCTGCTAAGAACAAGCTCGGAGAATCTTCCTAGCAATGAACGCTTTGCAGCATTAGAGGTTCTTATTCCGTACCGTTTCCAGGAGGACTTCATATATACCATTATTCCGCCTAAAATCTACATATTTGATGACGTGTTTCGCGACGAGAAATCCCTGGATCGAACCGAGAGAATGCTGACTGCAATTGGCCGTGGTCTGTCCACCGCCGAGCGGGTAACCGAAGCCGATATTCCGAGAATGATTAAGCAAAACGGCTGGCAAAACGCCCGGGTTCGTCAGGGAATGTTGAGCGAATTTACCGATCCTTCCCTGATCTTCACCAGGCTTCGCTTTGACGATGCGCCGGATATTACTGACATACTGAAGCAATTCCCTTCGGATGCCCCGGGACGACTCATACGTACCTTACTTGGAGATGGCGGTAAGCGGTTGGCCGCCGAAGGGCAAAGTTGCCGTAGTCTTCGTCAACCTCGAGGAATTTGTCGAAAAGCAGGTGATCCCAACCGCCGAACGGAACCACTGGCAGGAAGTATTCATGTACAACTCCAATCTCAGCGATACCCCTTGCTTCGAACCTGAGTATGGGCTTTCAAAGCTGCTGGCCGAATATTACGCTACTACTCCCGATCAGCATTATCTCATCCACACTAAAAGTGCCAACATCGATTTTCTTCGCGATCTCGATCATCGCGGGCATACAATCCTACTTTGGAGCATAACGAGCGATACAGTAAGCCGAATAATCGAACCCGGCTCGGCCACCACCGAGGAACGTATTGAAGCCGTTCGTATGTGTCAGGATGCGGGTTATACCGTGCGTGTGAAGTTCAAGCCAATTGTCCCTGTTGATAATTGGCGTGCCGAATGCTCTCATATGATTGAGAACCTCTTTGCTCATACTCGTCCCGATAACGTTGGGTTGTGTTCTCTTGCCTGGATGGATGCAGAAGAATTGTATACATTGATCGACGGGGCGCTGCTCGATCCGAACTATCTACAGGCGATTGATGAGTCCGCCGGATCGATGAAAGGAGACCGCGCCGGGCCTTTTCCGCATCATGTCCGAGCAGAAATATATGAGTTCTTCTTCAACGAAATCCGAAAATATGACGCGGATGTACCGGTATGCCTGTGTACAGAATCCGCCGAAATGTGGCGCGAGTTTGCACCTCGCCTGGGTGTGGGTCCCGGGAATTATGTCTGCGGCTGCGGACCTCAATCTACTCCAGGCGCCAAGCGGCTGCAGAAACTGATGCAGCCGGCGGAGCTGATATAGCTGACTCCATTGGAAGGATATAGAATGAATCAAATAACAATAATTACCGGCAATTGGGCTGCTGAACTGGAACTCCTCGCTGCGGAGGATCTCAAAAGAGACATAGAAGCAGTATCAGGGCTAAGAATTCCCATTGAATCCGAAACAGCGCTCAACCCGGGAAACTACATAGTAATAGGAAGCCCTGCCACGTGTGATCTTGTATCCGAATTCCGAAAGAAGAATCTGCTGGGGTATTTGGAAGAGAACGATTTTACAGAAGAGGGATCAATCGACCTATTTCAGCTTGACGAAAAGACGAAGGTTCTCGCATTGACCGGTCATAATTCCGTCGGGGCCCAGTACGCCCTCTACGATTTCTGCGAAATAGAATTGAATATTGATCCTTGTTCTTTCTGGACCGGCTGCATAGCCGGTTATGATGAAGGCTTCAGCCTTGACCATGTCAGCAGCAGGGTTGTTGCATCGCCGAAAGTCCCGATTCGCTGTTATTTTGATAATGACAATGATGAGCTGGCCAATATGACGATGCCGTACCTGGAGATTGATTTCACCTATTGGAAGGAGATGATCGATACCCTGGTGAGGCTGCGGTACAACGCGTTGGATCTTCACGATCATCTCGGACGCTTCGAATATGTAACAAGAGAGCCCTATCTGAAGATACGGCCGGACTATGAGGTGAACATCGATCTGCTTACCAGGATTATCGACTATGCAAAGACAAAAGGAATGAAGATGCAGACATCCTTCTATCTGGGATGGCAATTTAGATCTATCACCGATGGAGCCGCCCATAACTGGAAAGATTATAAGCAGGACTGGATTGATACCTGGACCTATTACCTGGAGGAGACTCCCATAGGCCGTTCCGATATTTTCCTCAATAGACCCCGGGATCAAAGACTGGACCATCCTTTCCGTGGCAGCCGCGGAGAAAGGCCAGCTGATGTTTTTAATGAGGCCTTCGTAGTTATGAGAGACCTTATTCAGAATAAGAACCCTGATGCCGTCATTATTGCCGACCTTTATTCGGAAGGTAAGCAAGTCTTTAGCGAAGGATTCCGGCCACACCCTCCGGAGGATTTTATACTCTGCTGGCCGGATGACGGATTCGGAGAGGTTCCGGACCTGCCGGAGGATCTCAGCCCCTATCGTTCTGGGATTTATATGCATGCCGGATTCTGGCGGAACCATGTAGTGGCCGACCCGTATGTAGAACAGCTCGCGTACAGCATGAAAAAGGCCATCCTCGACAGAGGTATGTCATCCTATTGCCTGGTAAACGGCCAGACATTCCGCCACTTTCTTCTCAATCTTGAAGCATGCAGCAGGCTTTGCCGTAGTCCCGGGGCATTTGATGCCCACCGGTTTACTGATGAGTGGATCCGCCGTTATCTCGGCCCCGCGCATATCAGCGAGATTAAAAGCCTCCTTAACCTTATGCACGCGGCGCATAAAGGGCGAAACGGATATGTGAGGACTCTTTCCATTATCAGCGATTGGCAGAAGATCGAACCAGCTGAGAGATCGTGCGCCGGTAGGTGGACCGAAATACTCGAAGATATCGAAAGCAAAGTTGCCGTTTTAGGGGAAGGATACGAGCTGGCGCTGGAATTAAAGAACAAGATATCAGATGAGAATCATTTCTTTCACGATCACTTTGTTCTTCCCTTTGCTCTCCTCCTGGAGATAAACACGATTCTGCTGCGGATGCTGAAGCTCCCGGGTTCCAAAGACAGCGAGAAAGACCAGGAAACTATCAATGCGCTGATTGAAGACCATACAGTAAGAAGAATCAGGGGAGACAAGAACCTGCAATGGGCGGGATGGTATAGACCGGAGAAGGCGCGGCCTAACGGCGGATATCCGGTACTGGAGACGGGTGCGGCTGTAGAACCACAGAACTGATAGACAAAAAGGGATGCCGGTGGGATGATAGCAGAAATGACAGTTCTTCCAAATAAAATGAAATGGGCACGCCGCTGGTTTCTTCTCGCTTCCATAGTATTGTCTCAAACTCTAATGCTATTATCATCTTGTGCGTCTATAGAGAACGCATTGGACTCGTTTACTATAGTGTTTCTTGACAAACACACTTTAAAAGTCACTGGAGAAATTGACCAGGTTACATCAGAAATATTTATAGAAGTATTGGACAGCAATCCTGATGTAAGGAAGATTGTTATTACTTCCGGCGGGGGAGATGTAGCGTATAGTATCCCTATTGCCGAAAGAATATATGATAGAGGTATAATTATTGAAGTAGAAAAATACGCGATGTCGTCGGCTTTTAATTATTTTGTTTTAGCCGCTAAAGAAACTATAATCAATGAAAATTCAATTTTAGGGTATCATGGATCGGCGAATACAAGCGCTTCGTGGCTGGTCAAACCATTACTGCGTAAAGTTCTAGTTGATGAGAAAGAATTTCTTATTAAGATAGGGCGACATGAAAATTTTTTTTATGATTTAGAGAATGACTTCGAGAAAATCTTAATCAAAAATGAAGCCGATTTTGATTTCAATTTCTATATGATCGGTAAGTCTTTTTTTGAAAAATATAACGTTGCAGTAAGCGAAACAAGTTATTTCCCTAAGACGCAAGATGATCTAGATGCCCTGGTAGAGCAAATTCTAAAAGAGAAA
>JABGPX010000585.1 GCA_018644745.1 Spirochaetales bacterium | reverse complement strand
GGCTTAACTCTACTGAGTCTTACCGGGGCACGTACTCGGTCACGCCTTTCAGAGTGCCGATTTCGCCTTCGACGTTTATCAGTACCGAGTGTTTTTGGTGCCTTGACTTAACCACAGCAAGGCTGCCGGAGAGTACCTCCCGGCCGTGATCGATCATGAGAACTCGGTCGCAGAGCTCTTCCACCTGATTCATTTGGTGGGTGCTCAGTATTACTGCTTTTCCTTCGTCGCGTAGATCGGCGATCTTCCTTTTCATCATATCGGTATTAACCGGATCGAGTCCGGAGAATGGTTCATCGAGTATTACGAGCATCGGGTCGTGGATCACCGTAACTATAAACTGGATTATTTGTCCCATCCCTTTACTCATATGTTTTATTTTCATTTTTTTATGCTCGAGCATTCCTGTCTGTTCGAGCAATGTCTCAGCCCTTTCCGAGGCAGCAGCTTTATTCAATCCTTTAAGGGACGCGAGATAGATGATCTGATCAATGGCGGACAGCTTCTTATACAGTCCTTTTTCCTCCGGCAGATAGCCGATTAGGTCCTTTGCGGATTCATCCATTTTCTGTCCGAATACTTTGATCTCTCCCGAGTCCGGCCGTATGAAATCTAGCATCATTTTTATCGTACTGCTTTTGCCGGCGCCATTCGGGCCGATCAGGCCGAGAAGCTCTCCGGGGTGTAGATCGAAGGAAAGGTCATTTACCGCTTTCTCACCGGCATAGGATTTTTCCAGGTTGCGAACAGATACTGTTGGCGACGTGCTCATTGAGTTCCTCCGAATAACCGGCGACTTTTATCTGTTATTGTATCAGAGTGAAACTGAGGTGTGAACGGCGCCGGTCGAATTGACAATTTGAATACAAAAGAATAAAATTGAATGCGGGAGGATGGCATGGGAAAAACGGTTACGATTCGAATCGACGATGCTACTTACAATCTCATTAAGAAGGCAGCCGCTGGACAGAGGAGATCAATATCCAATTTTATTGAGTACGCAACAATGGCATACCTCACGGACGATAGTTTCGTGTCGGATGAGGAGATGGATGAAATACTTGGCAGCGAAAAGCTTTTAAAAACTTTTCAAAGCGCTGAAAAAGACATAAAGAGTCAGAATTATAGAATTGTTGAATGAAATTTAAGATTGCTGAAACGAAGACATTTCAAAAAGAAATAAGCAAGGAGCATTTTAAGGGCATCTACAGAAAAATCACCGGTTATGTTTATCCATTGCTGAGGGAAAATCCATTCTTTGGACCAAACATAAAGAGACTAAAAGGAAGCTATTCAGATTTCTACCGGTTTCGTGTAGGACAATACCGAATCTTCTACAAGATAATTCGAGAGACTATAACCGTCTACATTGTCAATATTGAACACAGGAAGGATGTCTATCGATAGCGCGACGCAAAGACAAAAATGCAAGGAACAAAAGATATGAAAGCAGATCAACGTGAAGAACTGATAAACACGTTAAAAACTCGCTTCGAGAACAACATGAACTGCCATGAAGGTCTTGAATGGGCGAAAGTGCAGGCAAAGCTGGAAGCCGATCCTGCAAAATTGCGATCACTCGGCGAAATGGAAAATACAGGCGGCGAACCGGATGTAGCTGGTTATGATAAAAAGGCGGACGAATATATTTTTATTGATTGTTCGCCGGAGAGTCCCGGCGGCCGCAGGAGTATTTGCTACGACCGCGAGGGCTTGGAATCTAGGAAAGATCATAAACCTGAAAATAACGCCGTTGATATGGCTGCTGCTATGGGAATTGAACTCTTAACAGAAGATCAATATCGTGGCCTACAGAAACTTGGACATTTCGATGCGAAAACATCGAGCTGGGTTAAGACACCCGATGCAATTAGGAAGCTCGGCGGTGCAATCTTTGCCGATTTCCGCTACGGCCATGTTTTTGTGTATCACAACGGCGCGCAATCCTACTATGGCGCCAGAGGGTTCCGCGGCTCGCTCTGCGTCTGAAGTATATTCGGAGCAGTTCTAAGGATTTGCTGGATCTTTTTTAGGTATTTTCGTTATGATGCTCGTATCCAACTAAGGGAGCTATCTAATGGAAAGGAATATCAAAGCAATCCCGCATCACAATGTCGACCAGACCAAGGGTTTCTGGTTTGACTGGTTCGCCACCAATCGGGATAACACTATAGAAAGCGTCTATCGGGAGTTTGAAAAGACAGGACGGATAGAGGCGATGAAATTGAACTGGAAGGAAGGTTCTCCCAATAAGCCGCATATTTTCTTTGATTCTGATATGGCAAAATGGATTGAGAGCGCCGCCTACGTGCTGCACTACCGAAGGAATTCCGAGCTGGAAGCCAAGATTGACGCAATTATTGATTTGATTGAGGCAGGCAGGGACGAAAGAGGGTATTTCAACTCCTATTTTCTTCAATTTGAGCAAGATCAGCGCTGGCAACGGCGGGAGAGCCATGAATTGTACTGTGCGGGTCATCTCCTAGAGGCGGCCATCGCGTACGCCGAAGCCACAGGCAAAAAAAAATTTCTTGATCTGATGTCCGATTACATGGACTACATTCATCAGATTTTCTTTATTGAAAAGAGCGCCGCCTTCAACACTCCCGGCCATGAGGAGATCGAGCTTGCGCTGATGAAACTCTATAGGTACGGCGGAGAAAAGAAGTATTTCGATCTGGCCGCCTACTTCATCGATACCCGTGGTCAGGTGGACAGCCAAAAAGCCAAACCCCAGGAATTGGGTTTTTTCAAGAATTTCGGGGCCGGATACTCTCAGGATCAGAATCCTGTAACCGATCAGACCGATGCCCAGGGCCATTCGGTGCGTTTCGGCTACCTCTATGCGGCTGTCGCCGATCTTGCCCGCGAACGCGGTGATGATGAGCTGTTTCATGCCTGTCAACGAGTGCTCAGAGATGTGACCGACCGGAAAATGTATGTCACCGGAGGTGTCGGCAACCTCTCCTATGGTGAAGCCTTCGGTCCCTCCTATATACTCCCGAACAAGGAAGCCTATACAGAAACCTGCGCCTCTATCTCATTGGCCATGGTCTATAGCCGAATGCTGACCATGGTTCCTGACGGCGAGTATGCCGATTTGATGGAGCTTCAACTGTATAACGGGGCTTTGGCGGGTATCTCCTTCGACGGAGAGTCCTTTACGTATGAAAATCCCCTTGAAGTACTTTACCGGGATGTGCAGTTCAAAGAAAAAGTAAACGCACCGGTCCGACCGTTTGCGAGGCAGAAGGTGTTCGGCTGCTCCTGCTGCCCGCCGAATATTTCTAGAGTCCTGTCGTCTATAGGGGGGTATCAGTACAGTGCCTCCGAAGAGACCATATATACTCATCTCTATTCTTCGAGCAAGGCGAGGATTGAGTTAGCTTCCACTTTGGTTACGGTTGAACAACAAACCGATTACCCCTGGAATGGCGATGTAAACATATATCTCTCCCTCGAAAAGGAAGCGGAATTTACTGTGGCACTCAGGATCCCGGGATGGAGTTCCTCTCACCAGATATCCTTAAACGGGAAGGTTATAACGCCGGTTATGAAGAAAGGTTATGCGTATATCCACGGGATGTGGCACGATCGTGACCGAATCCAATTGTCTCTCCCCTTGGAGGTTATCGAATTAGAATCCCACCCCCTAATCGGGGAAGATGCCGGAAAGGTTGCGATAAAGGTGGGTCCTCTTGTCTACTGTGCAGAAGAGCGAGATAACGATGAGCGGCTCTGGGATTATGTAATCGGCAAAGATGTGCAATATTCGTTGGAAAGGCGTAAGGATCTGCTTGGCGGAATTAATACGGTTACGGCAACGGTGCTAATGCGCGACAGCTCATCTGAAAAGCAGGGGCTCTATCGCCGCTGGTCTCCCCGTTATACAGAGAGAGAGCTGATATTGATACCCTATTACGCCTGGTGCAACCGTGAACCCGGTAATATGACCGTCTGGCTGCGGAAGCAGGTTTGAAATAAGAACACGATGAGGGTAATGGTATGAAGGCACAAGGTTTGATCTGCAGCGAGTCTCAGGAAAATCTATAATCCCGGACGGCGCGGATGTGGTTTTCGAATCGACAGGAATCCCCGCGTGCATCGATTCCGCTATCCCGTTGTGCAAGCCCTTTGGAAAGTTTGTATGGCAGGGCAATTATGGCGCTGCTCCTGTTGAGATGCACTTCCTCGCTTCCCATGGTCGGAAGCTTCAGATGTTCTTTCCCTGCGATGGATGTGCCCTGAGGAGTATTTCAATGAGTAAGATTCTTGTTACAGGTACGAGCGGTTGTGTAGGAAAAGCATTAGCCGGCACCCTCGCCAAGGAACACGATATAGTCTGTTTTAGTCGAAAAGCGACGGATCTCAACCTGCCGTCTATCGAAGCAGATTTTTCTGACAACGCCCAGCTTTCCTCCCTTGATAAGTATGACATAAGCGCTGTTGTGCCGGATGAATCAGGTCTAGAGCTGAGTGATTCAACAGTGAGCGGGGAATGGCGATGCGGCAGGATAACCAAGATGGTACTGAGTGACGCCGTTAGGGCCTTTTCACTGGCTGCCGAATCTAAGCTCAAATCCGGGGTCAGAATTCTTAATACATGCGGACCCGAATCATTCGCAAACGAGCCGACATCAGCTGTTTCTAGAGCATGGTTTGGTCCTGACATTGATGTTTCTTACTTTGAAAAGCCGGGTAATGAGTTTTCGTCTGTATATGATCCTTCGGCTATCGCCCGCGAAATTGGCTTTGTCGCGCGCGTGTTGCCCAAACGGCAATGAGGTACCATATAGGTCCGAGGAGATAGAAATGAGCAACACATTCAAGCCATTGCCTGAGCGCCCCGCTTTGGCTTTCCGGTGGGCAGATCGCTTTTTTTCTGGGACGAAACATTAAATAAAACGAACCATCTCTCTTGTTACGGTTCGCCAGAAACCGGGAGACGGATCAGTAATCAGTTTTTCAAACTCCGCAAGTGTATAAACCAGAATATCCAGCGATAACGCGAACTCACGCAGATAATCAAATTCCAACGGACGCTCAAGGAACGGGATATCCGTATCTTTCACTATAATAAGATCAATATCGCTGTGCCTGGTAAACCTTTCGCTGAGAAAACTTCCGAAATAGTAGGCACTGTGTACTTTGCCTTGTAGCCCAGTAGTTAAGAACGTTAATACTTCATTTTGTGTTCTACCAAACAACGGATCAGGTGATTGCCTAAGCAGACCAGGATCACGCATATCAGCCATCCATCAGACTCCGCATCTTATCAAGAATATGCTTGGAATAGCCATATGCTTCTTGTGCCTGATCATAATCGAGATATAATGCATATGCTTTGAGTGACTTTTCGGCGACTTGCTGCGAGATGTAACATACCTGTGCATACCGACCCGCTTTCAGCGTGTCTTCCGCCCAGTGCAGGTCATCCTCCGCCTGTCGAAACCAGTCATTTGCCCGATTTGCCATAGAGATACTGTAACCGGTTTTCCCAGGATATTCCAGAAGAAAGGAACTGATCCTCTCCCTGACCACATGCAGCGTCCAGCCTAAAGGAGTTAAAGATGAGTCATTTCAAAAGAGTACTCTTTATTGCGGTTGATGATCTTCGTCCCGAGATCAATTGTTTTGGGAAGAAAAAACTTCACACACCAAACATCGACAAATTGGCTAATCACGGGACACAATTCAATAGAGCATACTGTCAGATTCCCTTATGCATGCCTTCACGGGCCAGCCTTATGAGTGGCATTCGACCCGACAGACAACAGCTGAGTCATATTCCGCAGATCTGCGTGAATGGTGAGCCGTCATTGCCCGGGCACTTAAAAGCTCATGGATATGACACAGTATCGATAGGGAAGGTATATCACTTTAATAACGACGATTCGGAATCATGGACAAAGCGGTACACCGATACGTTTTACGAACAGGACTTAGTATGTGACGGCTATTGCTCCGGATATCAGTTGGAGGAAAACAAAAAGGGATTAATTTATTCCAAAACTGGAAGGAATACTTCGGCGCTTACCGAATGTGTAGATGCACCTGATAATGCCTATCCCGATGGGATTATCGCCGAAAAGGCAATCATGGAACTTCGTGAATCTCAAAAACAGGATAAACCTTTGTTCCTCGCTGTCGGTTTCTATCGACCGCATTTGCCATGGGCAGTCCCCAAGAAATACTGGGACCTATATTCAAGGGATGAGGTCGATCTGGCGGATAATCCTTTTTTCCCGAAAGACGGAATCGGTAAATCTACGCTTGGCGACTTAATGCATTACGGTGATAACGAAATCAACGAAACTTACTCCGATTTCGGCAAATACAGAGATGACAACTTCCCCGTAATGTCCGAAGACAAGCAGAGAGAATGTGTCCACGGATACTGGGCGAGTGTCAGTTTTACCGACGCCCAAATAGGAAAGGTTATTGATGAACTGGAGCAGCTCGGGCTGATGGACGAAACAGTCATCGTCCTTTGGGGTGATAACGGCTGGCATCTCGGCGAACATAAGCTCTGGTCGAAGGTCACCAGTTTTGAAGAATCCACGAGGATCCCATTGGTGGTTTCGGTACCAGGAGTAACCTCGGGAGAGCAATGCGACGCATTGGTTGAACTGATAGATCTCTATCCTACGCTTTGCGAACTTACGGAGCTGGAACGTCCGGCCCATTTGGAGGGATCAAGCGCTTTGCAGGTTTTGAACGATCCCCTGATCCCGTGGAAAGAAGGTGTTTTCTCGAGAATTGGCGACGCGGAAACAATTATAACGAAACGCTACCGGTTCACCCGCTATTCTGATGCTACTCTGGAAGGTGATGTAAGCCACCTGCCCAATTCGGGGGAATGCGAGCTTTTTGATCTTGAACTAGATCCCCGGGAGAATGTGAATGTTGCAAAGAGGGCGGAATATTCTGAGGTGGTAAGAAAACTCGATGCTCAGCTTTCAGCCGGCTGGCAAGCCGAGAAGAGTATGAAAGTCAGCTTTGTTTGTCACGGCAACATCGCCAGGAGTCAGGTCCTTCATCAATACATGGCGAAGTATGCGAGTGTGATCCCTTTAAACATCGATCTGTTTTCATGTGGTACCGCAGCCAGAGACACCTACCCAAACGCTGACATTTTGCTAAATGAAGTACGAATGGAGCTCCGAAAACGAGGTTTGCATGGCCCGGTTGAACGTAACGTACTTGATGATGAAGCTGTACGGCATCTTATAGATTCAGATCTTATTCTGGTAGCTGACATGGCACGCAAGAAGGAGGTGCTTTCCCGGCTTGGAGATCTGGCCGCCGCCGAGAACGTCGCGCTGTTTTATGAATATATTGGAGAGGGCCGGAGTGATTTTGTAGACACTTATAATAGAACGAAAGCGGCGCAGGACCCGGCGAGATTCGCTCAGTGTTTTGATGAACTGGAGAGAATCGCACAGGTCGCATTGAAGAAAATTCAGGAAACTATATAACAAATACGCAGAAACCGACTTGTCGGTACCTGCGAGGAGAAACTGATATGGCGACGAGTAATTTCTGCACTTACAATGTGCTGGATTATGGTGCCGTTGGTGATGACAGGACCGATAACACGCCTGCATATTCCGCTTGTCTTGCCGCGGTTATCGAATCGGGAGGTGGAAAGATATATCTTCCCGCCGGAGTGTATCGCGGCGGACTCACGATTCCCCCTGTCCAGGCGTCAAGTTTTATAGTTATAGAGATAGTAGGCGAGGGGCAGCCCGCGCCCGTTTTCGGGACCATCGGATCTCCCCCTCTCTTCGATAACGGTACGATCATCAAGAATCTGTCCACATCGGGTTCCGCGGTCATCTCCGCCGCTCCGAATCCCTCGTCTCCATATGGAGGTTTCTCAATGCTCCACTTAGTTATCAAAGATGTGGAAGTCCGGACTCA
>JABGPX010000581.1 GCA_018644745.1 Spirochaetales bacterium | reverse complement strand
AAGAGGACTTCGTATTTCTGGAGCGTCTCGATGATGCCGACCGCCGTGCTGTTATTGTCGTAGTACACCCGGGATAAAGCGACGGCCATTGTTTCGGTTTCATTATCAATAAATGGCCCGGAGAGATATTTATCGCCCCCTAAGGCAATGGTTTCGGCAAACCATGGCCTTGTCTCCGCCGGGACTTTTTTTGCATAATTCCGGTGCCCCGCACCGACAACAGCACCGTCAAAGTTGTAAAGATTCAGCTGGTGCACCGACCGGAGCGGCCCCATTATGGCGATGAATATATCTTGAAGCGCGATCTGATCCCGGTAGTTACTCACCTCACCTTGTATGGTCCGGTAGTTTTCAAAACGCTCTTTTACCAAATTCGAGTAGGCTACTCGTATTGAGGTTTCGTTCATAATCCTAATCTGATAATCGAGCTCATTCGACAGCGCCTGCACAAGCTGAATGAGCGAGTCCTCGGACCGGCGGCTCAGCAACCTGGAGACGTTTATATAGATTACGCCCGTAAGGGTCAGAAAAAGGAGTATTGCCATCACCGAATAATAGAGGAAGAGTTGGGCGCGTATGGTTTTCAGCATTTTTCTCATAACGTCACCGTGATTCTACCACGCTGTCCGAAGTTAAAAAAGTCCACATGTGTGGTTTGTATAGTCTAAATACCGCTGTAAGCGGGAGGTATAGAATCAGCTAACCATTCGTAGAAATGGTACAATTCATTGGAGGATGCAGTATGAATAAGGTAAGTGTTTTTGCGTTTATCACAATTCTTTTCATGGCCGGTGCCATCGGCCTATTCGCAGCAGGAGGCGGCGAGTCAAGTAAGCCGGTCACGCTGACCGTGGCCGCTTCTCAGAACTGGGTCAAGGATATCGACCGGGAAATTGCCGAGGACTTCAAAGCAAAAACCGGAATAACCATAGACTTTCAGGTTAATCCTGATGATCAGTATCTGCAGATATTAAAGACCAAGCTCAATACCGGAGAAGCGCCGGATATTTTTATGTGGGCAGCGGGTCTGAGAATGCTGGAGCTTCCCCTCGATAAATTACTTGATCTGTCGAACGAACCTTGGGCCGCGAGAGAAAAGGAATGGGCAAAAGCCACAACCACATTCGATGGTAAGTTGCTCGCGCTCAATACGTGGTCGATCGACGGCTGGGGATTTGTTTACAACGACCAGATCTTTGACAAATATAACCTTGAAGCTCCCAAGACCTACGCGGAGCTTCTGCAGGTATGCAGCGTCCTCGACGCAAACGGCATTATACCGATCTATGAATTGCCCAGCGATTTATGGCACACCCAACTTTTTATGACCGAAATTGCCGCGCAGGCTAAGGAGCGGGACCCGTCGTTGTATGATAAACTCAACACGAACCAACTGAAATTCGCCGATGTAGAAGAGTTTAGGACCTGTTTGACCCAGATTAAGGAGCTTGCAGACAAAGGATATTTTGGTGAAAACTATATGTCCGACTCGTGGACACGCGCCACAGAAGCCCTTGGAACAGGAAAGTACGCGATGTTCCTCGGATATACGAGCTGGCAGATGGAGGTAGTAAGAGACTACCCGGACGCCGGAGCCGAGAACTTCAAAATGTTTCCCTCACCTCTTGGTGCGCAGGGCGAAGCCACAGTATTCGGCACCTCTGCCGGCGGTATTGTACAGATTGCCATGAAGGATGGCGAAAATGTCGATGCGGTAAAACAGTGGCTCAAATATAAAACCCAGCCCGATGTGCTGAATAAATTCTATGCGATGCGAGACGATCTAGGTAATCCATCTTTTCCTGAAGTTGATAAAAAACCAACCGCCGGGTTAGCGAGTATGACCGAGATGGTGGATGGCAACTTCAAACCTGATGGTGCGACCGGCATTCTGTTCTGGGACCAGATGGGCAATGGCGCAGAGGTGCAGTCTTTATTAGTCGGTGCAGCAACGGTCGACGAGGTTCTTGCGAATATCGATGATAAACGCGGTAAAACCGCAAAAGCCGCCGGTATCGAAGGCTTCTAGACTATCTGACATAAGCTAACCATGCCGGGCACCGGGCACATTCTACCTGGATGTCCGGCTTGGATTTTACCGCAATGCGGAGAGTTCGTGTGAAACACCAGTCTATATACCCGAGCTATTTCCTTATCCCGGCGCTCTTGCTCTACTCGGCTCTCTTTATCCTGCCGAGTCTTCTGGGGTTTGGGTTTTCCCTGACCAACTGGAACTCGTATTCCACAAAGATCTCCTATATTGGATTCGAAAACTTCAAAGAGATCTTCTCTGTCGCGGGAAGGAGTCTTTCATTCCTTGCCAATACATTAAAATTTGCCGCCGTCACCACGATCCTCAAAGTCGGAATTGGACTCATGCTCGCTCTGGCAGTCAATCACAAGCTCAAGACGAAGAGCATATTGCGCACGGTGTTTTATCTCCCCGTTGTACTTTCGCCGCTGGTTATCGGCCTAGTATTTACCTCGATTTTTCATCCGGTCTACGGACTTCTCAACAGGATGTTATCTTCGGCAGGTCTGGAGGGACTTACCCGGCAATGGCTTACCGACATTTCCACGGCCATGGGAGCGGTGATGTCGGTCGAAGTTTGGCGCCTCTCGGGATACTGCATGGTCATCTTTCTCGCGGGTCTTCAGGTGATTCCCAATATGTATTATGAGGCGGCGGAAATCGACGGAGCGAATGCTATTCAGAAATTTATGAGAATTACATTGCCGTTTCTCAAACCTGCCTTTACGGTAAATATCATCCTGAATATCATCCGGGGTTTAAAGGTTTTTGATATCATATTTGTGCTTACCCGAGGAGGCCCTGGGTACGCCACAGGGGTGATGAACACGGCTGTTTTTTATGAGTTTTCCGCAGGCAGGTACGGCTTTGCCACAGCCCTCGGAGTAGTAATTTTTTTGATTACAACTGTCGTTGCATTCGCCGTCCTCGGAGTACTCAACAGAAATGAGGAGGCATTAGCGTGAGATCTAAAACTATCAACCGCTTCGCCTATGAGCTGGCATTATGGCTCTTCAGCCTCGTGGTACTGATACCATTTTTCCTCGTACTTGTGAATTCGCTAAAAGACCGCGCGGGGGCAAACTTAATGAACTTGAGCCTTCCATCGGTGTTTCACTGGGAAAACTATCCTACAGTGATACGCGAGGGCAGGCTTGTCCGGTCTTTTTTCAACAGTCTGCTGATTAGCACTCTAAGTGTGGCTGTCAGTCTGGTCAGCTCCAGCCTGGCCGCGTTTGTGCTCTCCAGAAGACGAAGCCGGATGAATAAGGTAATATACTATTATTTCCTTCTCGGTCTTGTTGCTCATCTGAACATGATTACGGTCATTCGATCGCTCCAGGTCGTGCAGCTCATGAATACCTACGCAGGTATCATTCTCTTGTACGGAGCGCTGCTTCTTCCTTTCAGTATTTTTCTCTACTTCGGTTTTGTGAGTACAATACCGCGATCGATGGATGAGTCGGCATTGATAGACGGATGCAAACCGTTTAGGGCCTTTACCCAAATCATTTTCCCGCTGCTGAAACCAGTTACCATTACGGTCATACTCATCAACTTCATGAACGCGTGGAATGAGTTTATGCTGCCCCTTTATGTATTGAACAATTCAAGAAAATGGACGATGACGCTGGCGGTATACAATTTCTACGGCAGGCGGGTTTCAGAATGGAATCTGGTGTATGCCGACGTAATCGTGACTATCGCTCCGGTCATAATTCTCTATATTGTTGGTCAGAAATATCTCGTATCCGGTATGACTGCCGGCGCTGTAAAGGGATAGGTAATGTATCTTTCCTGAGACCGTAACTCCTGCTCTTCTTATTTAAATAACCCCGCGATCTTTCGGCCATACTCGACAGCATCTGCTTTGGCTTGGTCATTGGGACTCCACATTGCTTTTAATCCTTCGCCGATAACAGAAAATCCTGCTCCTTTGAGCAGTTCACTTACTTGTTTCACCGACTCACCGCTCCAGCCATACGTACCAAACGCCGCGGCCTTCTTTCCCCGGAAACCCAAACCTCGAATCTCTTCCATAAGTGCTGCGATAGACGTGAGTATCCCCCGATTAACTGTCGGTGAACCCACTAAGACTGCTTTCGATTTGAAAACTTCTGCTATGATATCGTTTTTGTCCGTCTTTGCGCTATTTAAGAGTTTCACGGTAACATCGGGAGTGGCTGATGCGAGTCCTTCAACGATTTTTTCGGCCAATATTTTCGTGCCGTTCCACATGGTATCGTAAATGATCGTTACCTGGTTCTCTTGATAATTATTAGACCATTCGAGATACTTTTCGACTATCTGGACTGGATTATCCCGCCAGATCACTCCGTGGCTGGTGCAGATTATGTCGAGGGGCAGTTCGAGCGAGAGAAATTCGGCGATCTTCTTCTGTACGAGCTTATTAAACGGCGTGAGGATATTTGCGTAATACTTCAGTGCCTCAGCCATCAACTCGCACTGGTCAACCTTATCGTTGAATAAGAATTCAGTTGCATAGTGTTGTCCGAACGCGTCATTGCTGAATAGAATGTTATCCTTTGTCAGGTAGCTGAACATGGTGTCCGGCCAATGCAGCATTGGGGCCTCGACAAATATCAGATCTCGACTCCCGAGGCTTAAACGGTCACCGGTTTTTACTACGTTGAAGTTCCAGTTCTGATGATAATGCCCTTTCAAGGCCTGAACGCCGTTTGCGGTGCAGTAAATTGGGACGTTGGGAATGCGCCGCATAAGCTCGGGAAGCGCCCCGCTGTGATCGCTTTCAGAATGATTGATTATTATATAGTCGATCTCATTCAAGTCGATTTCCGCCGCCAGGTTTTCCACATATTCTCTGTTGAACGGAGCCCACACGGTATCGATTAGCGCGGTTTTCTCATCCTGGATCAAATATGAGTTATATGAGGACCCACGGTGGGTTGAGTATTCGTCTCCATGAAACTTTCGTAGCTCCCAGTCGATTTTGCCAACCCAGTAGACTTCATTTTTTATTTTCGTCTTCATTTCTTTTCCTTTTTTTCTCGAGTACAGAGTTTCTTCTCACTGCTGTACCTGCGATGTTGTTCTTGCGGTTTAAAATACCGCTTTGGTGAGGAGAACAACATGACTTGGATCAACTTTATGCAGATAATAGTCGATGTTTGCCGGAATAAATCCATAAAAAACAGTCCTGGCGTAATATATCTACTAACGCCAATAAGTCAATTATAACCCCTCGTTTATGTGCTAGCCCTTATACGGAGAGTTGCCGATAATGAACCGGCGAACTGTCAGAAAATCATTTCCCTCCTAAAAATCGTGTTATTCATGGGGGATGGGATATATTTATCTGGTGCTCTCATACCTGACACAAAGGGTATGGGTAATCAGTACAGTTGATCTTGAATAGCTGTACGCCAACAGGACGGTGGATAACATGGCGACAATGAAAAGAAAAATCGCAGCAATAGCTCTCATGGCTTCGACGATTTTACTGCTAACAACCTGTGACAAGCTTTTCCAGGTAGGTCTTGGTGATTCGGTGGATATAACTCCGCCGTCGCTGGAGATTCTTTCGCCCGAAAACGGGGAGTATGTCTCCGGCGCAGCGTTACTGGAGCTGACTTTCAGTGATGATGCTGGAATCGCGACCCTCGAAGTCTTTGTTGGTGAGGACGTGACCGAAGCTTTTGATGCAATCAGCGAGTTTGTTGAACAAGGCGAAGATGAGGTCTATCCATACGAATTCGACACCATCTCCTTCGATGATGGGGAAATAGAAGTTAGGTTGGTGGTGACCGATACAGCCGGAAAAACCGTTGAGAAGAGCCTGCTGGTATATATAGATAATCGTCCGCCAACAGTGCTTGTAAATAACCCCGCTGGCGTCGATACCCAGCAGTTCAACGATTACATTACTATTCGTGGGGAAGCAGCTGATGACGCAGGCATATCAAGCGTAACTGTTGCGGTTTTCGATTCATTAGGTACCGAGATAGAATTATTTGATTCGACCGGTGCCGCCACTGGAACCCATATAGCGACAGCGGAGGGCACCAACAGCTGGAGTTATCAATTCAGAAGCGGGTTTTATACACCAACATCGGAAGATTATGTCTTTTTAGTAACTGCTACCGACCGTGCCGGGGCTCAGAACAGCTATTTCTATTACGATGATGACGTAAGAACCGCAAACGGCGGTGATGCCCTTACCGTAGAGCAGTTGTATAGACTGGATAAACCTGAAGTCGTAGTAGGCCTTTCGGTAACACCATCAGCTCTCGAGGTTATACGGCGGACAGAATTGCCGTTGCAGATTAATCAGGACCTGGATCTACCGGTATTCGACTTCAGCTCTCCTTCGGTTGACAACCCAGTGTTGGGAGAAGGAGCCCTGGCCGTCGGTACCATCCGAGATGATGACGGCATACTCCCCGGCTCGATAGAAATTCGTTTCGACTCCGCGGCTTGGGAAGCGGTGGCCGATACTACCGGCTCCGGGATATCCGTGGCGTGGGAGTATAACCTGGCGCTTCTTGAGGAAGGAGCCCACACGTTAGAACTGCGTGCTACTGATATCAACGGTCGTGACGCAGCCTCATCGGTAATAAACTTCACCATCGATTCAGGTGTTCCTGTCGTGCTGTTTTCAAAGATAGCGATTGGTATTGACGAGATAACCTCAGGGCTGCAGGGCTCGTATCTCAATGATTCATTTACTCTCGAAGGAACTGTTCGTGACACAGTAGGTGTTGCAGCGGTTGATATTCTCATTGGGGACGCAACCGATTATATCTCCGTGACCGCATTTGATATCGCCACTTTTACGGAAGTAGACGGTACGAAGGAATGGGCCTGGAGCCACGACGTAACCGTAGCTGGCGACAATTCGGACGACGGGACAATGCAACTCCGAGCGAAGGTTACCGATACAGGCGGCAAAACATCATCAGAAAACCTGCAGGTATTTATCGATACTGTGGTTCCGGTAGTAACTTTCCTTGGCATATCGACCGGCGACATTGTGAATGGAGATCTCCTCCTTCAAGGAACTACTCAAAACGTGAGCCCGATTGAAAGTCTTGCCCTAAATATCGGTGGCGATACGTATACGCTCAGCGACACGGTAAACGAACTCGACAGAGATCCTGGCGATACTCAGGATAGTACGGAATTTAGATGGTATAAAACCGCCGACACTACCGCATACCCGGATGGTCCTTTTGCCATCTCAATGACTGCCCTCGATGCGGCGGGTAATACCCGGATCGAGAGCCTTTCACTCACAATTGATCAAACAAGCGACATACCGGTCATTTTCTTCGATAACGTCGACGAAGCCGGTGCCTCCACCGACAATGCATTTTTTGGATCAGCGTCAATAATAGGGCGGATAATCGACGATGATGCCGTGGATCTTGCCACTATCGAGGTGAGAATCGATGCGGGCGCATGGGTGCCAGTAACAAATAAGTCTGGTTCCGGACTTTCGGTGAACTGGGAGCACGTGCTTACGGCTCTGCCTGAAGGCGATCATACCTTTGAAATCACGGCAATGGACATTAGTACTCCCCCGGTACCGGTAACATCAGGAGTTGTTGATTTTCTCATCGATAACGGTGCCCCGGCGGTAGCCCTTACTCAAATTGATGTTGGTGCGCGAACAATAGTCTCGAATTTTCAAGGCTCGTATGTTAACGGCAATTTTACCGTCAGCGGCACCGCCGACGACGGTTTCGGCGTATCTGCTGTAGATATCGATGTAAATTCCACCGATATTTACCTGCCGGTAGTCGAGGACACGCGATCACCTGACGATACGGCTGTTACCTGGCATTATGATGTGGACACAGCTTTGATGCTCGACGGCACGATCTCTCTCCGAATCCGTGGGAGTGACAATACTGGAAAAGTAGCATACAGCGATGTCGAGCTTGTACTCGATTCGATCG
>JABGPX010000578.1 GCA_018644745.1 Spirochaetales bacterium | reverse complement strand
CTTCTTCCTCGGGGGTTCCGTGTTTTTTTTCATGATACTCCTGACTCCATCCTTCCTCATGTTGATACTTTGCGGAATATGTCCAGGGATAGACAGATAGTGAAAAACCCTTTGCCATGATCTCTTCCTCCGTATAATGACGTGGTTATTTTAAGTGTGTGGTGTTTTGTGGTCAAGGATTGTCTTGGTTGTGGAGCAATTCTCAATATGAACAATTCTTTGCTAGGTAGAGTGCAAACTTCAAGAGAGGGTTGTATTTAATAGGTCATATTGAGAATTGCCGGCCGAAATCTGGTAAATTTGTGCCGGGAATTCTCATTTTGATCGATATACTACGAAGTTGCATGGTTACAGTCGCTTCAAATTGATGTCGATGGATCAAAATGAGAATTCCTGTGGTTGTACCGTATGAACGGAAAATACTATTCAGAAAGCCGGGAAATCTGCCTTCCGAGGAGTTTGATTAATTCCTGACTAAAGGCCTTGCTCAGTACGGCTGCGTTTTCCTCGCCGCCGGTAATTTCCTCGAAATTTGAAAGTTCCATCTTGAGGAGGAGAGTTGTTCTATCCTGGCGGTCGGTGATTCCGGCGAGTATTTCCCGAGTTTTAAATCGTTCCGCGACTGCATATTGAAGCGTTGAGCGGACAGCTGACAGTTCCTCCGCTTGATTGAACAGCAGTTTACCGATAGGTTTTAGATCAACTCTTTTGAGAGGGTTTGTCTCTTCGAAGTCTTTTGAAGCTTCTTTTTCTTCAGACGCCAATATAACCCTATAGTGCTCCTGGATCTTGCCGGTAATGTCTTCAAATCTTTTCCTGAAATTTGCCAGGAAAGAATCTTTTTTTTCCGGCAATATGTTGGGTTCGAGTTCCTTCATATTTGCGAGTTCTTTTTTATAGATGCTTACCTGCATAAGAATGTTTTTGATTGACTGATCCTGCCGCAGCTCAGGGTTTTTCTCGATTCTCTCCTGCACATCCTGCATTATTACCTTAAGCCCCGGTAATTCCGCTTCCATTGGTTCTTCGTTCGATTTCTGCCCCTTTATCTCAATCGTTCCAAGAGCTATCAGCCGCTGATAAAGTACAATATAGAGAACATCCGAGAAGGCATCGCTTTGGACTCGAAGGGAGTCGAAATCCCGGGAATCGAAACGAAACGAGTCGAGAAAAGCATAAAGACTGGATAATGAGTGAGTTTTATACTCAAAAACACCTTTTTCTACTGACCCGCGGAGAGCTCTCCCAATGCCCTGCAGCCTTGATTTGTCCAGCGCGAAGAGTTCTTCGAGGGCATATTGATCATCCCCGGCCTCCCGGAGATCAAACCAGTCGCCTTTTATTTTCTTTACTAATCCATCCATTTGTTCTGTAAATGTACCCCGCATTCGGCCCTGAATCAATGTGCCGGAGCGTCCAGAAAAAAAAGTAGTCCATTATAGAAAAAAAGAGCGAAAACTGAATATTAGATATTACCGCTATATGTGGGGCTATATTTTAAAAAAAAACGCTATATATAGTATGAATTTGCAAAAAAACCCGATTTTTGCCGAAAAAAAGCCCTTTTAGGCCTTGTTTTTTGCTAACAAAGTAATATTTCTTGACAGGGCATATCCGGATTGCTATACTGCTTGAAAGTTAAAATAAAAGGGGAACCGCTCCGGGTCGTTGACTTGGACCCCTGTCCATTTAGGAGGAAGTGACATGAAAAAGATCACACTTATTCTTGCACTGCTGCTTACTTTCGGTATCGTTGCCGCGACCGCACAAGATGCAGTAGTAGACGGCAGCGCCACAGCGACCGTCGGATTTGACCTAGCAGACTCAACTTTCGGAATGACTAACGCGATGACCTCAACTCTGGATTTGACCCTTGCATCAGGTTCTGTTGAGACCGAAGCCGCAGACGGCTGGTACGGATGGATCACACTCGCAAGTTTCAAAATTTCTTTTGAAGAAGGCGATGTGCTGAACGTTGATGCTGGCGGCGTTACCGCTAAAATCATTAATGGTCCCATGTACATTCAGATTTACGCAGTAGACGGTTTTGCCACTGACATGGCAGCTGAAGTTGAAGACGACGGATATGCAGTTGAAGGCGACGATGACGGCGTAGACGTAGGTACAGACCTTGCCGACGGCTCCGGAGGTTTTACCTTTGGTTACGTGGCAGATGCTTTTGACGTAGCCGTACATTTCGCCACCGAAACCGGTTGGGGCGGCGACGACTCCGACAATAACGGCCATTTCCTTGTTGGCGCAGATTTCGGCGTTATGGCCGGACCTGCTGACATCGACCTCGCTGTTGTTAGAGGTATTGGCGTTGAAGAAACTCTCGGTCTTGGTCTCAAAGTTGGCCTGCCCATCGATCCCCTTGCTCTTACGCTTGCTGTTGACGCGCAAATGCCTGATGGTGGCGATTTGGCCTATGAAGCCCGTGCAGATGTTGGCTTAACAGCTGGCCCCGCGACTGTCGGCATAGATTTCATTTATGGCGAAGCCGTAGACATGGACCTTGAAGTCGATGTTGATCTCGCTCTTGATCCTATCACCGTTGGAATCTTCTTCGGTGGATGGAACTCATTTGATGCATATGCCCTCGACGTAGACCTCGGTTACGCACTCAACGATATGGTCGCTTTAGCAGCCAGCTTTGGCTACGACAGTGCTGGATCTATCCCGGTGATGGTTTCCGCAACCATGAAGCTCATCCCTAACACTACTTTTACCCTGAAGTACGATACTGTTGATGTGCCTAATGATACTGGCGCGGTGACTTTTGCCACAGTGATCGATTACTAGACCAAACGAACTAAAGATTTCTGAGCGCACCCTTCGGGGTGCGCTTTTTTTTTCTCTTTTCCTGAAGCAGCCGGTGAATTACTCCGTTCCTCATCTGTGTGCACGCCTCCGGAGGCACGCGCAACACAAAGCATATGGAGGAAACCATGAACAGTCTCAATTCTATTCTCGTCGAGGGGAATCTCACCAGAGATCCTGAACTCACTCACACCCCGAAGGGTACGCCGGTCTGTAATTTCAGTGTAGCGTCTAACAGGTTCTACAAACAGGATGATGAACTTCAGAAAGAAGTTTCATTCTTCGACGTGGTCACTTGGGCGAAGTTGGCAGAAAATTGCTCTGAGTATCTCGAGAAAGGCCGAGGAGTCCGGGTAGTCGGACGGCTGCAGCAGGACCGCTGGCAGGACCCGGAGGGAAACCCAAGGAGCAAAGTTAAAATTGTGGCCGAACATGTGGAGTTCAAGCCGGTGTTCAACGGAAAAAAGACCGTTGATGACCAGGAGGGCGAGGACGCTGCGGATGTCGATGCCGCTGAAGCAGGTATGTCTGAGGAAGAGAAAGAGAAGGTCCTCGCGGCGGTCTAAAGACTGGCTTTGCAGTGCCGCCGCGCCTGATCCGGGCCGGCGGCTTTCACATAAAAACCCTAGAGCACCTCTATTTACTGCTACTTTGACCTGCTGTACATACGAAACCGTAAACCATTCTGTCAGCAGAACTAAATGCGGGTTTTTCGATGCGCCCCCTATATATTCCATTGACACTTTTGATCCTCCCTGTTAATTTATCTGCAGAATGTTTCTATGAGTAGAAACACTTGGGAGGAATGGTGGAAGAAAGCGGTGTCATCAATGAAGTAGAGAATCAATCGGTCCGCCACGATGGTATCATAAAGGTGCTCGCAGGCGAGAGGTTTACGCCTTTTATGCTTGCACGCAAATTAAATGCAAAGGTGATTCTTGAGTCATCTTCCTTTCAGAAAGGCAAAGAACGATACTCTATTCTCATGGTCCATGAAGCCTTTCGAATTGTACAGAAAGACGATCTAATCTATATGCGCAAAGATGGAAAACGGTTCGCGATAAAAAGCGGGTCGAAAGATATTCTCGATGTCCTTCTGTACTTCGCAAAGCAGCAGCCTCCGCTTCACCAGGATCTGCCGCTGCCTGCAGGCGGCGTTGGGTATCTGTCGTATGAGTTTTCCAGGTTTTGCGATACTATTCGGTTCCAGATGAAGCCGGATAAGCTTGATCTGCCTGACGCGGAATTTATGTTTGGTCACATCTATGTCATTTTTGATCATTATACCGACATCATATATCTCGTCGGCCTCAACTATAAGGAACATGAGATTGATCTCGAGGCGGCGCTTGCGGAAACAGCCGCAAAGCTGGATGATCTTAACTTTAATTACCTGGCTGCCGGTGAGCGGAAGTATGCGGTTAAAGCCCGGAAAGATGAAGATGCGAAGAAAGCATTTATTAATGGGGTTGAGAAGGTTCGTCAGGAAATAATAAAGGGGAATCTGCTGCAAGGCGTGCTCTCTCGACGTTTGTATGTCGACACCGATCTTCCCGCGCTGGACGCGTATAAAAATCTCAGATCTACCAATCCTTCTCCCTATCTATTCTACCTGGATTTTGGTGATTACCAACTTTTTGGGTCATCACCGGAAGTTCATGTTAAGGTAAAGGAGGGAGTCGGAGTCATTCACCCCCTGGCAGGTACAAGGCGCAGAGGTGAAACCCCCGATGAAGATCGACGGCTCGAAAAAGAACTTCTTGAAGACACAAAGGAGCGAGCGGAACATCTAATGCTTGTGGATCTGGCTCGAAACGATCTCGGCAGAATCTGCGAACCCGGTACGGTAGAGGTCGACGAGTTCATGAATATCGAGCGATATTCCCACGTCATGCATATAAAATCGAGCGTAAAAGGCAACTTGAAACTGGAAAAAACCGGAGTAGATGCTATTCGCGCCACATTCCCCGCGGGAACTGTTTCCGGTGCACCGAAAATCAGAGCCATTGAGACCATCGACAGCCTGGAATTGGAACCTCGCAGGTTCTACGCCGGCTTGGTTGGATATATCGAGCCCGACGGAACATTGGATACCTGCATCACAATTCGCAGCGCATTGAAAAAGAATGGTCAACTTGTGCTGCAGGCGGGAGCGGGAATTGTATTCGATTCGATAGCGGAGCGGGAATATGAAGAGACATCCGAGAAACTCAGGGCTCTTGCGTCTTCTATCGGGTTGGAAATATAACCTGCTCATCCGGGCAATTGGAGGGACATTATGATTGTAATGATAGATAACTACGATTCATTTACCTACAACGTGTATCAGTATCTGTCGGAACTCACGGAGCAGGAAATAAAGGTTTTTAGAAATGATAAAGTTACCGTGGATGAAATCGCCGCTCTTGAGCCTGAAGCTATTGTTATTTCTCCCGGACCGGGGAGGCCTGAAGAAGCGGGGATTTCAATTGAAGTGATCAAACACTTTGCCGGCGTCTCGCCGATACTTGGAGTTTGCCTAGGCCACCAGGCAATCGGCTATGCATTTGGCGGAAAAATAGTCCAGGCGAAGAATATCGTACATGGGAAGACCGATTCGATTAAGCTTGATAGCAAAGGCCTTTTTCGCACCATTCCATCGCCGTCAACCTTCACCAGGTATCACTCCCTTGTTCTCGACCCGGCAAGCGTTCCTGACGAACTCGAGGTAACCGCCTGGAGCACCGATGGTGAGATAATGGGCGTCCGGCACAAGGAATATCTTATCGAAGGGGTGCAGTTTCACCCGGAATCTGTCGCCTCCGATTGCGGACGTGAGTTACTGAGGAATTTCCTTAATTACCGCCGGGAGCCTCTTGCGCATAAGGAAATGCTTACGAAGGTAATCAGCGGAGAGGATTTGAATCGCGAAGAAGCGGCGGGTTTCATGCGAGAGCTTACGGAAGGCAACCTCAGCCACTCTCAGATTGCTGCTTACCTGATAGCCTTGAATTCAAAGGGTATTGTACCGGAGGAAATCGCCGGCTGCGCGTCGGTTCTGCAGGAGAAGCAGACACCGCTTAAGATCGGCCAGAACCTATTAGATACATGCGGAACCGGAGGAGATGGTCTCGGCACGTTTAACATTTCATCGATGACGGCACTCACCGCCAGCGCATGCGGCGCTTCGGTTGCGAAGCATGGGAACCGCGCTGTGAGTTCGCTTTCCGGCAGCGCGGAGTTTTACAGCGAGCTCGGTATCGCTATTGATTTGAGTCCAGGTCAGGCGGAAGCCCTCGCCGCGGAAACTAATTTTGTTTTTCTTTTCGCGCCGATTTACCACGAGGCTATGAAATACGCGGCTCCCGTGAGAAGGGACCTCGGTATAAAAACAATCATGAACCTTCTTGGTCCGTTAGTGAATCCGGCGGCGGCTTCTTTTCAGCTCATCGGTGTTTACGATGACAAGTACTGCGAAATTATGGCGCGTGCTGCAAAGATGCTGGGAATAAAACGAGTAATGGTTGTACATGGAGCCGACGGGCTGGATGAAATATCGGTTACCGGCCCGACCAGGATTGTATCTATAGACGAGGAAAATGAACTACGCGAGGAAACCCTGAATCTTTCTGATTTCGGAATAAAAGCTTATCAACTCGAGGAGCTGAAGGGCGGTTCGCCGGCGGAGAATGCCGAAGCCGCTAGGATGCTGGTTGAGGGACAGGGCTCCGATGCGGTGCGAGATGCTGTTGCGGTAAATACAGGCGCTGCTCTGTATTTGGCCGGAATTGCGGCGGGTTTCAAGGAAGGCTATGATATGGCTTTAGACGCTCTTCTCTCGGGAAAAGTCGCGGAGAAGCTCCGTCGCGTCGCGGAGAAATCCCAGGAGCTGAAAGCGGGCCGGTGATTTACAGATGAATATCAGGGAAGAGATTGTATCTCGCCGCAAAGAACGTATACAGGCTGAAGGCCACTCATTAGGAACGGATGTACCGGCCGCGAGGCAGGTGCCGATTGTTCCATTCGCCGCAGCGCCTCACGTAATATGTGAAGTAAAGCGGCGTTCACCGTCACGAGGGAATATTTCGATAGATCTGAATCCCGTTGAGCAAGCCGGTCTCTATTCCGGCGCCGGGATTACCTCCATTTCAGTGCTCACCGAGTTAGATTATTTCGCCGGTTCTCTTCGTGATCTCATAGAGGTAAAAAGAGCTTACCCCGGTGTCTCGGTCTTGAGAAAAGATTTTCTCATTGATTCAGAGGATATCGATATATCCTACCGCTGCGGAGCAGACGCGGTGCTTCTCATCGCTTCGATGCTTGATGCGCCGGTAATCGAGCGGATGTATCATCAGGCAATTGATCTGGGTTTGACCCCGTTGGTAGAAGTTCACGATAAGAATGATATCGGGCGAGTTCGGCCGTTCAAACCAAAGCTCACTGGAATTAACTCAAGAGATCTGAGCACATTTCGTGTCGATCTTCTCCATCCCGTTATGCTGCGGAATTCGATAGATTGGGATGCCGATCTGGTTTTTGAATCCGGCATTCATAACGAAGAGGACGCCAGAGTCGCGGCCTCCTCCGGCTTTTCTGCGGTGCTCGTGGGTGAAGCCGTTGTCCGCGATCCCGCGCTTATTCCTGATATCGTAACAGGTGTGGAGAAAGGCCGAGAAAATCCCGGGTTTTGGTCCGCGCTTTATTATAGAAAACAGAGTGGAAGACCGCTGATAAAAATTTGCGGGATAACAAGAGCCCAAGACGCGGCTCTCGCCACCGAACTCGGCGCGGATTTGCTAGGATTCATTTTCGCGGATTCACCACGCAAAGTGGAGGCCGGCTTTATACGCTCCCTTGGGAAGCGAAAGAGCGGGCAACCGCAAAGGGTTGGGGTTGTTGTCTCGAATGTGAATCGCGACGCTGCCGCCGAGGCCTACGGTCTTGTAAAAGAAGGATATCTTGATGTTATCCAATTCAGTGGTGATGAGGAGCCGGATGAATGTTATCGTCGGATCTTTCCGTACTATAAGGCGCTTCGTCCGCGAAATGAATTGGAACTCGAGGACATCTCATCGTTTCACAGCCCGAGAGTGCTTATAGATGCTTTCGCCGGGGCCGAACGGGGTGGCACGGGTAACAGGATACCTTTGAGCATAACCGAGGCTGCTGCGGAAGTGGGGCCGGTGTGGCTGGCGGGAGGG
>JABGPX010000908.1 GCA_018644745.1 Spirochaetales bacterium | reverse complement strand
TCGAGGTTCATTTAAAGAAAGCAGAAAGAGAATTGGATAAAGTCGGGCACTTGGTGGATTTTATGTGGATGGGCGAGGACCTCGGAACGCAGCGAAGCCCGATGATTAGTATGGAGATGTTCAAATCGATCATACTTCCAAGGCATCAGCCCTTTATCGACCTGGCAAAATCCTACAATATCCCGGTAATGATTCATACCTGCGGATCGAGCAGCTGGACTTATGATGAGTATATCAAGGCGGGTATTACCGTTTTTGACACGCTGCAGCCCGAAGCGACAGATATGAGTCCCGAATACTTGGTGTCTCATTTCGGTAACAGAGCGTCGTTCCATGGCGGTATTAGTACGACAAACGAGCTTTCATTCGGCACGGTTACTGACGTCGAAAACCACGTAAAGCACACATTGGAAGTGATGATGCCGTATCGCGGATATGTGCTTTCACCGGCACATTCAATTCAGGATAACTCGCCGCTGGAAAACGTGTTGGCGATGTATGAAACGGCGGAAAGATACGGTATATATCGATAACCAATATAATAGAAAAGGAATACCGATGAATATAGTAGTGCTTGGTGCCGGCTTAGTCGGCAGCCCCATGGCAATTGACTTGGCCGAAAATAAAGGATTCAACGTTTCGGTGGCGGATTTCAGCAAAGACGCGCTAAGTCGTGTGTCTGCGAAGAACTCAAAAATCAAAGGTATCCAAAGAGACCTATCCAACCCCGCGGAAGTGACAAATATTGTAAAAGAATTCGATTTTGTAGTAAACGCCGTGCCTGGTTTCATGGGATATGCAACCGCCGAAGCGATAATCAAAGCAAAGAAAGACTGTGTATGTATCGCCTTTTATGAAGAAGACCCTTTTACACTGGACGAACTGGCGAAAAAGAATGATGTGACAATGGTAATGGACTGCGGTGTGTGCCCCGGCATGGGCGGTATATTAACCATGGACGCGGCATGTAAACTCGACGCGGTAGACAGCGTGATTATATATGTAGGGGGCCTGCCGGAAATCCGCGAATGGCCGAGTGAATACAAAGCCGTGTTTTCCCCGGTCGATGTTATCGAGGAATATATCCGCCCGGCCCGATATATCGAAAACGGTCTTGCGGTTACAAGACCCGCGTTATCTGACCCGGAAATGATCTTCTACCCGGAAATAGGAACTCTCGAAGCATTCAATACTGATGGATTGAGAACCCTCGCGAAAACTATTGATTCACCAAACATGAAGGAAAAAACCCTCAGGTATCCGGGTCATATTGAGAAAATGGCAGTCCTGAGAGATCTCGGGTTCTTCTCAAAAGATAAAACTCTCGATGTGCAGGGCGTAAAGGTCAGCCCGCTGGAAATAACCGGCAGGATATTATTTCCAAATTGGCAGTTAAAGAAAGGTGAAGTAGATATTACGATTATGCAGACCATTGTTGAAGGAACAAAGGACGGTCAGAAACAAAGGTTCACATTTGATCTGTTTGATAAGTACAGCCCAGAAACCGATACCCATTCAATGGCAAGAACGACGGGATATACGGCCACGTCCGTATTGCGTTTGATAGCAGACGGACTCTATACGAAAAAGGGAATTTCGCCGCCTGAATACATCGGCAGAGATTCGGTTTGTGTAGATAATCTGCTAAACCAGTTAAGGCAGAGGGGTGTTAATTGGGTCGTGAAGCAGGAGTCGCTGTGAAAAGCGTTTTGGATATAAAAGACACCCGCCGCGTCGAGAACCTGCGCTCGCGGGTAAGGCAGGCGATGTATCTAACCGCTGAAACATGGGCATGCCCAGAGGTAATTAAACCGCTTGACGCCCAAACGCCGATTGCTGTTCGGAAAGCAAAAGCCCTCGCTTTGAAAGTTTCCCGTATGCCGACTCAGTTGTGGGATGGACAGCTGTTCGCCGGTTCCCTCACTCTGGAGGAGCCCCGGCTGCACGCCGAAGGCGGATTCCCGGAATATCTGACACCTGAAGAGTCAAAAGAGGCGGAGAAACAAGGATTAGGTACAGGCTGTTTTGGTCATATAGTGCCGGACTACCCGCTTCTGCTTTCAACGGGACTAAGCGGAATCATCGACCAGGCCGAAAAAGCCCGCCTTACCTGCGGTGACCCCGAACAAATAGTTTTTTTTGAATCCGTAGAAATCGCTCTTCAAGGTGTTCTCGATTTCGCATCCCGGCTCGCCGATCAATGTGCCGTTGATGCGTCATCCGCAAGTGAATCCCGGGCAGCAGAGCTGCTCACGATGTCGGCTAATCTACGAACCGTACCAGGCCTGCCCGCGCAGACTTTCTGGCAGGCATTGCAATCGGTCTGGCTCCTGCACATGATTTTTCATGCTAGCAAAAACAACAACGCCCTCGGGAGAGTCGATCAGTATATTCAGCCCTTTTTGGAAAAGGATCTGGCGAATGGAGATATTACTATCGAACAGGCCGCTGAACTTGTCGACTGCTTCACCTTGAAATTCAACGAGCGGGCGCAGACAAGCGAAGAACAGCTTGCCGAAAACAGGAAGGATGAACCCATTGATACCGGTAATAGAACACGCCACGGAACCTCATCTCAGCTCGGACGTTCCCGCGACCGGCTGGACGCAACGAATCACTGGCTCCAGAATATCATCGTTGGGGGCATACGACCGGATGGTTCGGACGGCACAAATCTTGCATCCTTTCTTATCCTTCGCAGTTTCCACGGCAATAAGATGACCAATCCCCTCGTGACGGTGCGGGCTCACAAGCAATCTCCAGATGGTTTGATTTCCTATGCATGTGAGATCCTGAAAAACGGAGGTGGGATGCCCGCCTTCTTTAACGATGATCAGCTCATACCCTCTCTGGAGGCATTGGGTATTGAGCTTGAGGACGCAAGAGATTATACGAATGACGGGTGCTGGGAAGTAATAATTCCCGGAAGAACCGATTTCAAGTTTCAGCGTTTGAGCTTAATGCTCTGCCTCGAATGGACCCTGAACAGAGGTATTACCCGTCTCACCGGCGAACGTGAAGGTATCGATACGGGGCCGGTCGAGGCTTTTCTTTCTTTCGAGCAGTTATGGGATGCATTCGCATTGCAAATGAAGCATATGATAGATAATACGGTGGCAAAGGTATGCGACAACATCGACGAAAGAAGCATTTATGCGCCGGTTCCGCTTCTGAGTTCTCTCATCCAGGGGGCCCTTGAATCGGGCACCGATCTGACCGCGGGAGGCGCAAAGTACAGAACTCACGGTATGCTCGCGGAAAGCGCAGCGCATACAATAGATTCTCTCTGCGGGATAAAGAAAATTGTATTTGATAACCGTGACGTCGCTATGACCGACGTGCGGAGAGCGCTAGACACGAATTTCAAGGATTCCGAGAATATCCGCCTGCTCATGCAGAGGGCGCCCAAGTATGGCAATGATAATCTTGAGGCCGACGAAATGGGCCGAAAAGTAATCGATGGATTTACCTCGATCGTAGCCAAAGCCGCGGCGGAAAACGCCTCGGTGGTCCGATTCCCCTGCGGAGTTGCAACCTTTTCCTGGTACATCGGTATCGGTGAGGGATTGGGTGCGTCGCCCGACGGCAGGCGGGCCGGCGAGCCGGTCTCGTCAAATTTCTCACCTGCATTAGGACGCGACGCCCAGGGCATTCCTCCGGCCATCCTTTCATACGGATCGATGCCCCACGACAAGCTTCCCGCCGGCGGACCGCTTGATCTGCGTATCGGCGCGAGCAATGTCGAAGGCCCCGATGGCACGAGCCGACTAACTGGCCTGGTAAGAGGATTTATGGAGACAGGCGGATCAATGCTTACTATCACCGTCGCCGATACAGAGGAGCTAAAAGACGCGCAGGCCCATCCGGACCGGCACGAGTCACTCCGGGTAAGAATGGGTGGCTGGTGCGCCTATTTCACAGCTCTGAGCCGTGAGCAGCAGGATCACCATATTAAAAGGCAGGAAGGATAAACTCATGAGCACCGGTCTTGTTTTCGATATTGACAGCTTCGCGGTTCATGACGGTCCGGGTATTCGGCTCGCGGCGTATCTCAAAGGCTGTCCGCTTTCATGTGAATGGTGTCACAGCCCGGAATCCCAGAGCTTCGAACCGGAGCTGATATATATTCAAAACAAATGCACGATTTGCGGTACATGCGCCGCTGTGTGTCCCGAGCATGTGCATTCGATGGACGCCGGGGAACACACCCTCAACAGGGAATCATGCACCGCCTGCGGAATATGCGCGGACGCTTGCCCGACAAGCGCCCTGGCGATAAAGGGCTATACCATCGATGCATCGGTAGTTATCGAAAAGGCAATACGGATGAAACCATTTTTCAAGCACAGCCGGGGCGGCATCACCATCACCGGCGGTGAGGTAACCGCTCAGCCGAAGTTTGCAATGGAGATTCTCACGGGATGCAAGGGCGAAGGGATTCACACCGCCATCGAAACCTGCGGTGCCTGCGCATGGGAAACTCTCGAGCCGATTGCGGAGCTCTGCGACCTGATAATGTACGACATAAAGCTCGCCGATAGCCGGGACCATGAACGCTGGACCGGTGCAGGCAACGATAACATACTTGAGAATCTTTGCCGCCTTTCGGCAGAAAAAATCCGCATACGGGTGCCCCTCATTCCGGGAATAACCGATACAGAAGCGAACCTGACCGCTGTCGGCAAGCTTGCATCCGCATCCGGTATTACGGATGTTGAGCATCTTCCCTACAACGAATCATCGCAGGCCAAATATGAGTGGCTCGGCCGCGAGATAACCCTCGAGGTGTGAGGCGCATCTTCACAGGTTTTTTCTTCATTGCTGCCCCTCAATTAGCTAACCGTTCTGCGCCGTTTCGATCAAAGCCAGAATGTTCTCTATAGGTACGTCCGCTTGAATATGCTGAGCTGGAGCCAGCACATATCCGCCGTCGGCAGACATGAGTTCACGAACACGCCGGGTTTCCTCTTTTACTTCGTTTACGGTCCCGTAGGGCAGCGCCCTCTGCGTGCTGATCCCGCCCCAGAAAGCAAGCTTATCCCCATAATCATCTTTAAGAGTCTCGAGATCATTACACTCCGGCTGCACAGGATTAAGCACATCGAGACCGATTTCAATTAACGAGGGTATAACCTTCACAATATTGCCGCAGGAATGAACCCAGACATCTTTCCCGAAGCTATGAACCAGATCGTATTCCCGCTGTTCTCCGGGCCGGATCATAGCTTCCCAGGTAGACGGCGACATGAGAAGATCCAATTGGGAACCCCAGTCACTCCCAAGCAGTACGCCGTCAATCTCCGGGCTGCCAAGGAAATTGTCGAGCATCACCATGTTCTTTTCTATAATGCGATCGAGCAGACTCTGAGCAAATGCCGGCTCCCCGGCCATATCGGCCAGGAAGTGTTCTATGCTGCGGGCATTGTTGGCCTTCTCGAAATGAGAGCCGTATATCATAGCCAGAATATACTTGTCACTGTGATCCCGGAGCATTTTCAGCTGATCGCGAAAATCCGAATAGCTGCCTCGCCCCTGCACTCCAGGCACGGAAGCCGGGGCATCCATCAATCCCCATTCAGGGCCAAGGCCGTCCCATCCCCACCAGGGAGGAGAAACTTGAATAATGTCGTTGTCTATGAACTCGTCGGCACTGCGGCATCCGGTTTTCTCCTGAAATATGCTCCTGGCCTCCCGGGTGAAATCGATACAGTAAGGCACCCGTTCCGTCGCCTTGTGGGAAATTGCATCTTTAACCATCTGCCTTCGGTTCATGGTTCTATTATCTGCCTCTCACCAGCCGAAAGCGTTATATCCTTGGCGCGGCCGTTGTACTTCAGTGTCAGCTCGATATCCCTTTTTGCTTCGAGGGTGAGGCTCACCACTTTACCGTTCTTCCAGCTAAAGGCCGCCTCAACGCCGCCACGAGCCCTAATACCGGCCGCACTGCCCCCGTCCCAAGAATCGGGCAGCGCCGGAAGCAATGTAATAACCCTTTTGCCGTTCAGGACCTGATGACTCTGGAGCAGCATTTCGGCGATTCCGGCGGTAACACCGAAGTTGCCGTCGATTTGAAACGGCGGATGAGCGTCCCAAAGATTGGCATAGAGTCCGCCGCCGTTGCTGTAGTTCATGCTTGCATCGGCGTTGATATAACACAGAAGACTTCCAAGGACTTTGAGTGCCCGGTTGCCGTCTCCGAGGCGCGCCCAAAGGGCGACACGCCAGCCCATTGCCCAGCCGGTGCTTTTGTCTCCCCGCGCATCGAGGGACTTGCGGCAGGCCTCAAAATACTCCTGGTTGGAATCCGGTGTAAACATCCAGCCGGGATATACTCCATACATATGGGATACATGCCGGTGCGACGGTTCGGGTTCTTCGGCCTCGATGTCGAATTCAAGCAGACGGCCGTCGCTCCCGATCTTCGGCATGGCAAGTTTCGTATATGCAGTCTGTATTTCGGCGAGCAGTTCATCCCGATCATCCAGAACGGTGCTGCCTTCAATGATGTTCTCAAAGAGCTCGCGGATCATTGTCATATCCATGGCACTGGCTTCGCATACACTGGCAGGCTCTCCGGTACCCGGATCGAAAAAGCGATTCTCAGGGGAAGTCGACGGTGAGGTAATGAGTTCGCCCTTTTCATTTTCGATCATGAAGTCGAGGAGAAATGCAGCGGCATCCTTCATTATCGGAAGTGCTTCGGCCAGAAAACCGCGGTCGCCGCTGAAAGCATAATGTTCCCAGAGATGCTGGCAGAGCCAGGCACCGCATACGGGCCAGAATGCGTGCTGGGCACGTCTGCCGCCGGTATAGGTGTAACGCCAGAGATCGCTGTTATGATGGGAACACCAACCCCTCGCTCCGTAAAGTTTCTTTGCGGTGCGCCTGCCGGAATCCGCGATCTCGCGAACAAATCGCAGCATCGGTTCGGCGCAATCAGCCAGATTGCAAGTCTCCGCCGGCCAATAGTTCATCTCCGTGTTTATATTAATCGTGTAGTTGCACCGCCAAGGTGCATTAAGCTTATCGTTCCAGATACCCTGGAGATTTGCGGGTTGAGTTCCGGAACGGGATGAACTGATGAGGAGATATCGGCCGTAGTTAAAAACCAGGTTGACCAATGCGGGATCCATGGCCGGATCCTTACAGTTCTTGAGAATATCATCGGTATCCCGATTATCATCCGCATCAAGGGAAAAACTCATACGTTCGTAGAGTTCCGCATAGTCTCTGCAATGCGCGTCTTTTAGAGCGCCCCAGCCGAGACCCGCGGCTTCTTCGAGTTGACTATCGCAGACCTTTTCCATAACCCCCGTAGCATCCGATGGCTCCTGATCAAAACGAAGAAAACCCGTCTCTATCGTAAGCAATAGGACAACTTCGTCAGCTCCCTCGACTTTCAAAGTGCTGCCGTCGCTGCTCACCTCTCCGCCGCTGTTCAGAATCCTCGTTTTTACGACATACTTCATTCCTCCCGTGCCGTCCTTCTCCCAGACAAGCGACCCCGCAACATCAAGCCCGCGGGACTTATTACTGTACGGACAATTTCCATATAAGGTGAAACTGCTTTTTCCCGTGCCGGTCTCATAGTGCATCTGAGAATCCATCGAAAGGCTGAAAGAAATCGAGCCCGGCTGATCGGCGGTAATCCGGATAGCCATCACCTGGTGAGGGGCCGAAATAAAGCTCTCACGGTGAAATTTCACCCCGTCTTTCTCATAGCTGCTGGTCGAGACCGCGGTGCTGATATCAAGAGTCCGCTTGTAACCTAACGCCTCTTCCGATTCATCAAAATTGAGATACAGGTTGCCTGCCATTTGGTAAGATTGACTGTCGTGCTCACCGGTCATTGTATCGGTCAGCTCGTCAGCGGCGGAATACTGCTTTTTGCGAAGCAGCCGGCGCACCTGCTCGATGTTTTCCTTGATGGTGTAGCCGTCTTCATCACTCGGCCGGCCGGACCAGATGGTATCTTCGTTGAGTTCAATCCTTTCAACCCCGATACCGCCGTAAAC
>JABGPX010000476.1 GCA_018644745.1 Spirochaetales bacterium | reverse complement strand
ATGGGCGCCTTCCTGCATCGTGTTCACATAGACGGCGATTGGTATGTCAATTTCGCCGATGGGGGCGCAAAACTCACGCCGCCGCCGGAGCTGCTCTATCGTTATGGAAAACGCATTGGAGACGCTAAACTGGCAAAGCTCGGGCTCTCTTATCTCGCGCCGGATAATGTCTTGAAGGTGACCGGAAGGTGGTACCCTGCATTCAGGCAGCTATCGTATCTGTTTTCATATAATGAAATGAGCAAGCTGGGAGCAGGAGACTTCGATTCGACTATCGCGAAATCCGGGTACGATTCAAGCAAAGGAGGGTTTGATGTTTCGTGGCTGCCGAATACCGAGGTCTTTACCTGCCGCAGGAGTGATTTTTTTCTCGGCGCAAAGGGCGGTTTTAATAACGAAAGCCACAATCACAACGACATTGGTCAGTTTGTGCTCTTTTCACATGGCGAGCCTTTTATCATTGATGTCGGAGTAGGAGATTATACAAAGAAAACCTTCAGCGACCAACGGTATGAAATCTGGACAATGCAATCGGCGTATCACAACCTGCCGCGAATCGGAGGCCATGATCAGCTTCCGGGAAAAATAAAAAAAGCGAAGAACTGCCGCGTGGATCACGATGATGAAAGCGTGACTTTCTCCCTAGAAATGCAAGATGCCTATCCTTCGGAAGCGGGAATCGAACTCTGGCACCGCACCCTGACCGCTGCCGGCACCGGAATACTATCCTTGAAAGACAGCTATCGGCTCACAGGTGCCCAGAATGAGATCGCACTCTTTCTCATGACACCCTGGTGTCCTGAGATCGACGGCACTATCGGCGGCGGGCAGACCCTTCGGCTAACCGCAGCATCAGGGCAGCAGATGGAAATAGAGATCCCAACAGGGATGAAGGCAGATTGGGAGAAAATTGAGTTTGATGATAAAAAGCTCACTGTGGTCTGGGGCAGGGAACTGTATCGAGTTACGCTTCTACTCGCCGACGGGGCGCCTGAGGGCACTTGGAGTATCGAGTTTGTCCCGCTCCCTGTGAGATGAAACAGCCTCCAGCCGCGGAGTTCTTTCTTCAAGACACCGTAAAGGTTGCCGAAAAGCTGATCGGCTCATATCTGTCGCACACCGTCGATGGCAACGAGCTGGTCGGGAGAATTGTCGAGACCGAAGCGTACCGCCAGGATGATCCAGCTTCTCACAGCTATCGGGGTCTCACTCCGCGCACTGCGCCGATGTTCAAAGCTGGGGGTGTCGCTTATGTATATTTAATTTACGGTATGTATAACTGCTTCAACGTGGTAACCGAATCCCCCGGCGTCGGCTGTGCTGTGCTCATTCGCGCGGTTGAGCCGCTGGCCGGAATTCCCCGCATGTGGTGTAATCGGTTCCCCGGCTGCGAGTTTGATGAAACCAAGGTGCACACATTGGCAAACGGACCCGGGAAATTATGCAGGGCATTTGGGATAGACAAGAAAGTAAATGGAGCGCTTCTTGCAACCGGCCCGGTCAGGATTCTTTTGGACCGGGAAGCCGGAATCAATGAAATCGTTGTGACCCGGCGGATCGGTATAACAAAGGGGGCGGATCTTCCCTGGCGATTTTATGAAAAAGGCAGCCCGTCGGTGAGCGCGGACCGGAAAGCTGATAGTACAAATGAATAGGCAAAAGAAAAAGCGGGGCGCCCTTGAACTTCAAGGACACACCCGCTTGGTTATGCTATAGGCATACCGCAACATTGGCGGCCGGAACCTCTATTCTTCGACTGAGGGATACATGATCCAACGTGTATTTCCGAGTTCCATATAAACCGCTTCGTATCCTTCCCGCTGCGCCTCAAAGAGCTCCGAGTTAACCAGGTAATTGAGTGCGTCCTTGGTTGTGTCCCAGCTGTCGTTGTATGCGTATGCGTCATCCGTATCAAAATCGACCGACCTTAACCCATCGATATCCATTGAAACCTCCCGGGGTATTCCGTTTATGCTGATACCATAATCCGCAAGAAAGGTCAGAATCTCATCAGTAGGCTGAATCTCATAACTCACCGCGAAGTCGTCTGACACAACGAGATCCGATTCCGTTGCCTGTACAGATCCAAATACACTGAATCCTCCGATCAAAAGCAGCATTCCAATAATTCCCGTAATCTTATGTAATCTATTCATCTTCATTCTCCTGTAAATGTTTGTTCAGTACGGGCTGATTACCTCGGCATTTCATTTCTTATATCCTCCTGTGTGCCATGATTGAAGTATTTGCTTCAGCCAGCCTGTTGATATGAATATAGGGCATTATGAAAGCCGTGAGGTTAAGGGTGTGTAAAAGGAGGTTAAAGAGGTGTAAAGATGAGGTTAACTGTGTTAACGGAAATGCTCTGTACTGCGATTTTGATTATAAAGTCCTCGGGGCAACCTCGTTACCAGAATCCGATCCGCTACCTATAACGGCTTAACAGTCTATGTTCTAAATTTGAGAATATCTTTCATTATCAAAGCCACTGATATAGAATACTCTTATGAAGAAAACTGAAAATAGTAATCTATACCGTCCTTTTTTCATTCTCTTCACTTCACTCCTATTTAGCGGATGCAAAATCATTAGCGCCGAAGGTCTGGTTACAGATGTGGGGAACGGTACTTCAGTCACTCTTGATGTAGAGGCCGCTCTCGCGTATATCGATCTGCTTTCTTATATCGGTGAGAAACACGGCGATGAGCTTAACCTCGAAGAGGGTGCTTTTACCGCCGATGAAATCAAGACAGGAATTGATGGGAACAGAAACGATTCAAAGTTGAGCGCGAAAATCGAAGCCCTCTTGGATCATCCGGTGTACAGAGAACTCGCCCCGGAAATGCGCGCATTCAATATACCGGCGTGGGGGAAAAGAGCGTACCGCGAAACCTTTTACCGGCTTCCATGGGAGTATACCGGTCTCAAGGGTGGGGTTGATCAGACGATTTTGTCGATAGCCCGCCTTCTTAATGCTGATACAGAAAATTTGGTGAGCAGCCTGCTCTCCGCTTTGGGAGGTGAGGAATCCGTAAAAAGGATATTTGAAACTACCAATTCCTGGCTGCCTGCTGACCTGCAGCACCGGGAGTCGTATACGGTGTTTGTGTATTTTGATGGTAACCGGGGCAGTATTGCCACTGCCGACGGCATATTCCTTGACCTAACATCGTCATTCCGCACCCTTTCGGAGCCGGATGGTCTTAGCTGCCTCGAAAACATCATCTCCCATGAGTTGCATCACATCGCATATGCCGAATGGCTGCGTGAGAACGAGTGCAAGTTTATGTCACCTTCCGTATTGAATCTGAGGAAAAAAACTGTGGGTGAGTGGAGGGAAAATGTGGTTCTTGAGGGCACGGCTCAATTCTGCGACATGGAGGACAAGCCCGAAATCATTCAATCCATGTTTTTTGATCCGGGAGTTTCTGAGGAACTTTTTACTGTCTGGGAGAATACTTTTTTGGAGATGTTGCGGGGCGAAATGGCACTAAACGTGTTTAATAATATTTTAGCTGATTATTACCATGATGCTGCTCTCGAGATACTCCTCGCGTATTTGGCCAAGCATTATTCGCAGGATGAGATTGACATATTGATGGAGGAAGATCCGACGTATCAGCGGTATAGACCAGTTATCCATTATTTCGTGGGATACCGTATCTTCCGGGAGATTCATGACAGAAACGGGTACGAAGGTTTCCTCGCTGCAATTGCCGATCCGCGTTCACTGCTTGCGGCGTACCGGGCGCTGAGCACGGTCGATCTATCACTTCCTCAAATCAGCTCAGAAATGGAGGAAGCGTGGTCCGGCCTCTGAGACGGGCGAGAACCTAGCTTCCCGCAAAGGGCGTTCAGTCTACTTCTTGGCGTGAGTGACCATAGCCATATTTCACTGCTTTATCTTAATCTTCCCATTTGCGCTGTCGCTATAGACGGAAGTCGTCTTTTCATAAGGAACTGCCGTAAGCAAATTACCTCGTAATCTGTTTGTATGCAGCTTGCCACTCCCGATGAAGTTCTCTAACGCTCGATTGCCGATTTTCTTTCATGGGCGAAACGGCTTTTTGGAGAAGGTGAAATAGATCCTTTGGATGATGCCAGTCATTTATCTCTCGACAGTTGTTATTCAGTAATACAAATCCGGTTGAACCCATGGTGAATACATTTGTCCGGTGATCGATAATATTACCTTTTCCATATTCCTCCGGAGCCATGAATCTGCTCGATCCGTACTGTCTGTCTTTTTCCAGGATATATTCTCCGAAATGGATGTGGTCTAGGTCGCAGACATGAGCTTCGCAGTTATCAAAATTATATATTACACACCTCTTCGGGCGAGTTCAGAACTTTTCCTGCAACCCAATCGGTTGTCATTATTGTGCCGTCGGCGAGTTCAACCAGGTTCCAATTTTGGGGAATCAACTCACTTCGCAGGCTATTATAGAGGTCTATCGTGTCTCTTGGATTTCCGAGAGGTGTCGATTTCAAATTGAGAACTTTTATCCATTTGCGGCCTTCTGATGTTTCTATACTGTAACATTTGTTTCCGGAATCCTGAGAAAGGAAAAACTCGAATAC
The DNA here is from genome assembly GCA_018644745.1 of Spirochaetales bacterium. The sequence goes on along the minus strand of JABGPX010000476.1, from coordinate 3,502 downwards.
CGTGCCGAAACTCCGGATAAATTCGGCAACAGTCGCGTTACTTGAATTTTCTTCGCTCATCGAATTGCTCCCTCTTTAACGAAATATACCTGCTTCAAATAGCACCGTATAGGTGCGGCGAATTGATAATTTGATCCGCTAACAGATACAGCATTGAAATATGCCATTCCGGCTTGACTCTTTTACAAAGAGAGCTTTTTACTAAAGTAAATATAATTCCAGGGAGAACTCTATGCTGCATGATCCAAGTCACAAACCCGAAATAATTAATGAGAATGAAATTGATTTAGCACAGGGTGAAAAGGATATCCTTAAGAATCTAGGAGAAAGGATTACTGAAATATCCGCGGATCCTGTAAATAAAACACGCGCGGAGCTTTGGCGGAATTTAAATGATCTGGAATCTAAAAGACCGATGGTCTGGATTAATGAGATTCCATGGCACGAAATGAACTTTGAAGATGAACTCACCCTCCAAACGGTGCATCCCTGGGCGCGAGCGCTTGAGGATAGATTGCGAAAAGTAATATATCAATGGAAGCATCTGCCCGGCGACATGGTAGTTAATGACTATATCGACTGTCCGGCTGTTATTCACAGCACGGATTTCGGGATACTCGAGGATGTAGATATTGCCATAACCGACAGTGAAAGTGATGTTGTCTCTAGACACTACAATATCCAGATAACCAGTATGGATGATCTGGAAAAAATACAGATGCCGAGACTTACTCACCTTGAGAAAGTAACAAACAGCCATCTATCCGCAATGACAGATATATTCGAAGGAATTATTCCTGTAAAAAAAGTTGGCCAAACCCACATCTGGTTTACACCGTGGGATTTCCTCATTCGATGGTGGGGTGTTCAGGAGGCAATGATGGATCTGGTAATGCGTCCGGAAATGGTAAATGCCTTTGTAGACCGTTTGGTCGATGCATGGATGGCCGAACTCGACCAATTCAGCGAAATGAATCTTCTGTCTCTCGATAATAACAATACGCGAGTAGGAAGCGGTGGGTATGGATATGTCAGTGAGCTTCCTGGCGACAATTTTGACCCAAATAATATAAAACCGGAAAATATGTGGGGATGTTCAAATGCCCAAATTTTTTCAGAAGTATCTCCGGATATGCATTGGGAGTTCGCGCTGGAACATGATTTACGTTGGCTGGAGCGGTGGGGGTTAACGTATTACGGATGCTGTGAGCCGTTGCATAACAAGATAGATTTGCTAAAGAGAGTGCCCAATTTAAGAAAAATATCTGTAAGCCCGTGGTGTGATACCGAGAAAATAATTAAAGAAATAGGTACAGATTACGTGATGAGCAGAAAACCCAGTCCCGCGGTTTTCGCTGTCACAAATTGGGATCCAGATCAAGCAGAAAAAGAAATTGGGGATTTTTTGGAAACGACCGATGGTGAAGGACATGTTGAGCTCATCATGAAAGATATTTCTACTGTAAATCATAAACCCGAACGGCTGTGGGAATGGGAAACTATTGCATCGAGACTGGCGGAAGAGTATAGCAAATGACATCAAAGACCATTCCTGATCGACATTGTAAAAATTCCCCACGTTTAGGGAGGTTATGTTATCTTGTTACTGGATATACTTGCTGATCGGTGAAAGATGAATTTTGAGGAGTGCTTATAATGAAACGGTTTGGACAACTAATCGGACTAAAACAGGAACACTATGAAGTGTATAAAAAATACCACTCCAGCATATGGCCGGAAATTGCCGGGAAGATACGTGAGTGTAATATCAGAAACTATTCGATTTATTATTTCAAAGGCATGCTCTTTGCCTACATGGAATATACGGGTGACGATTACGAGATGGATACGGCGAAAATGGCGGCAGACCCAAAGACACTTGAATGGTGGGACATCATGAAACCCATGCAGTCTCCGGTCGATGGCCGCAGAGACGACGAATGGTGGGCCGAAATGGAAGAAGTATTTCATCAGGATTAAGGAACCGGACAGAGTTCCTCTTAGACTTAAGTCTCGCGGAGCGTGCAGGTCGCTTCTTCAATTTTTTTTCCATTTCCGTTTCCGTCGAGTATTGTTACGGAGTAACCGTTACGGATACATCCGCGACCGCGGCGTTTCCGTTGAGATCCTCAACGGCGACCCTTATGGTAACTGTTGAACCGGCAAAGGTCAGCATATCGCTTGTTGCCGTACAGGTCGCGGTGTAAATACCGTCGCCGGCCGTAATATCCGGTGCGTTTCCGCCGTCATATAACGGAGACACGCTGAGCGGTTCCTCGCCGCTCGGGAAGAAATCTCCGTTGTCCAGGATATCCCGGTCGATATCATCAATATCTCCAAGACCGCCTATATCGGACACCAGGACGGTAACTATCAATTCCGCCTCCGTATCCGCTTTCGATATTGTCGGCGGTGTTACTCTGATCCACTCAATAACCGGGGCACCGTTTTCACCATCCATTGAGCCGATCAACCCGGTATACAAGGCCCGGACGCTTGGCGAAGATTTGTAGGTATGAGTAAACCCAATCAGGTCTCCGGTGCTGTTGATGTTGAGCCCCCCGTCGGCGTCGATGCCGAGACCCGCGAAGAGCTGGCGTGTCTCGCCCGTGGCGACGGTCGTAAGTGATCCGGCGGAGTAGGAAAAAGTCGTATTCGCTCTGAATATGACCGACATATCGCCGTTACCCGCGCCTTCTCCGTTCAAGGGCACACCCGGCACCGCGACTGGTGTTCCGGCGAGCTCCGAAATATACCATGACGGATCGGTATCGGTCGGTGCGGTAGATCTAAACAGTATCTTGGTACCATTCGGGCTGATTGCCAAACTCGACTTGCCGCGCTCCGGGTTATCATCGACCGTCAGCCGTTGGAATCCGTTCGTTGTATCCCATGCAAATGCGTCGTCCTGATCGTCGAAGGGCGACCACCGGGACATCATAAACGCGACCTTTGTTCCCGTGTCGTCGACGGCAATTTCATTTATCTCTGTTCCGATTGCGGCGTCATAACCGACGAACAGGCCAGGATCGATCAGCTCGGCGAGGCCGGTGCCGCTGCTGTTGCATGTCCAGACATGACGAGAGCCATCGTTATTGATAAATACCGTACCGCCGTCACCCGAGCAGTCCATAGACCAGATATCAGAAAATGCTTCCGCTATTGCCTCAGTAATATTAAGCTGAGAAAACACGCTTCCCACTATCTTGAACAAAACAGGATATGTATCGCTTCCGTCATAGTGAGAAGATGCGATATAAGAGTGGGTGCCGTCGCCGCTAACCGTCACGTCGTCCGGACTTCCGGTTACCGCTTCCATAGACCAAAATTCGAGATTTGCCCCAAGTTGATCGGTGGTAAAAGCGTAGTAGTTCACTGCGTCGTATGCGTACCCGGCAAGGACCGAGCCGTCGTTACTCATGGCGACTTTGCAGTTCCACAGATTAACGAAATGCTGTTCCTCATCGATGATCCGGAGGTATGTGGCGGTAAAGTCAAAGGG
>JABGPX010000351.1 GCA_018644745.1 Spirochaetales bacterium | reverse complement strand
AATGCTTGAGAATCTAGAAGATACTCTCGAGGAAGTCGAAGAACGAATCGAAAAGATGCAGCAGGCGCGCGAGTGGCTTGCCCGTACTGAAACACGGTTATCCGAGGTAAGCAAGCAGGCCGAAGATCAGGTGAAGCTGATGGGTTCGCTGATGAAGGAAGGGGCGAAGTCCGGGCGCGGCAAGGATAAAGGCGCGCCTTCCCTCTCTTCCCGCGATATGGTTATCCGGCTCGCTCATCAGGGCTGGAAGCCGGAGCAGATAATGCAGGCGACCAAGCTCAGCCGTGGGGAAGTAGAGCTTATTCTGGAATTGAATACAAAAAAATAGCGTTTAAAAGCGGCGTTCTCAATCATAGATATATGAGTTCACCGTGCTGCCCTCAATCGCGGCAGCGTACAATACATTATCCCGTGCTTGTAATCGCAAAGAAGAAACATTGAATTGCCCGGTAATCCCTGCCTGTTCGTCACTCAATGGAATTGCTGACCACGTGCTGGTGTACACCTGCACCATTCCGCGGCCGGTTGTCTGATCACGATACAGCAGATACACTTTACCCTGGTCCGCGGCCACCGCGACTGACGCGGCAGCGGGATCGGCATCGACCACAGGGCTGATTTCAGCCCAGGTAGAGCCCTCGTATTTCCATACTCGAAGACCCGCGGCGGTTACGTCATAATATGCAAGGACAAGCAATCCTGTGCCGGTATCCGCGGCGAAATCGAGGTAACCATCCGGTATGTCTCCGGGATCCGAGACTACCGGAGAGAGAAGTGCTTCCGCGGACCAGCCGCTGCTGTATTCCCGCACACGAATGGGATTTGTTAGGAGAACGTCGTCTTCGTAGGCGATGTAAGCGGCGGTATCGGTTCCGGCCAAGATGGAATTCGATCCCGCGACCGAGGGTGGCGCGAGATCCTCCCATCCAACGGAAGTAGAATAGCGAAAGGCTGACAGGCTCGAGTCTGCTTCGCTGGCAGCGAGAATGTAGAGAGCTGAGCCGGAGATCGCGCTGCTTATCGAGTGATATAATCCTGCGCCCTGTCCGGGAAGCCCCGTTGTTTCCCAGATATCTTCATCCGGACCACGAACCAACCGGCTGGCGGTTATTTTCCCTCCCATACCTTCGTCACGATAGGAAATGTAAGGCTGTCCATCTAACACAGACACCGCTGCCGAACCCGTAACAGTGGTTCCTTCTGCTAATCCAAACGTTTCGCCTGCGCCGACCCAAGCGTCTTCCTCGTATGCGTACACAGTGATAGGCGACTGGTCGGCGTCAAGCACCGCCGCATAGGCGGTTCCAGAGCCGGAGGAGCCAACCGCGAGAGAAACCTGCGTGCCGGTAAAATCGATGAGTGAGGTTGTCCAGGAAAAAGTATGGATACTGAATCCTTTAACGGCGCTTGAAAGTAATTCGCTTTCCGGCCTGCCAAGCAGATCCGCGGCGCTCACTTTGTACCAGTAATGCACCTCGGGAGAAATCGATATATCAACAAAAGCCGTTTGATCGGTAAATCCTATTTCAGAATATACTCCGTCTATACTATCGGAGCGGTAGATGACATACACTCCTGCTCCGCGAACTTCCGTCCAGGTGAGAAGGACCTTGTCCTCTTCGGAACCTGTACTTGCCTGAAGATTCACCGGACTGGAATCGGGAGAAATTACCCCGATGCAAGCTGAGAAAACTCCGATAGTCACTAATATCGCGAACATCCTAACCGCGCTTTTCATTAGAAGCTGCCTCCACCAAGGGATACCCCAAGCGAAAAGGAAAGCGTCGCGCCCGATGTATCGCCGGCCTGGCCTATCAACGCCGCCTGATTGGTAAACTCATCACCGTCGTCGCCGTAAGTCATCCTCATGCCGAGAGATACGTTAAAAGTATCGAGGAGCTTGAAAGACAAGGTCGGTGAAATAATGAATGAAAGATCGCTCAGATTACCCAGTCCGAGCAAAGATACACTCACATCGCTGTTGAATATATTGCTCCAATTCAAGGTGAGTGCTCCGTAGTGCTGCCCCCAGGGCGTTATATCACCAAAAGTCAGATTAGGAGGCGCAATATACGATTCGGGCTGCTCAGCCGCATCCTTGGCCAAGCCGTTGTACTCAGGATTCTGTTGGAGAAAGATCGCGGGTTTCAGCAGCCTGGAGCTGGTATATCCTTCACCGTTATAAAAATATTGACCAATGACAGCAATGCTGCCGGGATTCCTTGCCATATTCCGTTGATCGATATCTTTGAGGTACCGGAGCCCTATGGTTCCCGAAAACAGCAGGGCCGAACCTATCTCAAAGGTATCAAGTACGATGTTCAGATCCTCCGGCGGATCCGGAAAGTTCTCAATACTTTTTCGGGATTCCCGAACAAAAATCCGGTCGGATCCATAGGTAACCACTCCCTCGCCGAATAAATCAAGATCTCTTATTGATGACGTAAAAGTGAAAATGCCTCTCGGGGAAAGAGCTCTCTGGTAATATCCGGCGATTGAGTACTCGGTATTTCCGTAGACCATTTCCAACTTCGGCGCCAGGGCGGTCTCGAGAGGTTTAATGTCCGAATTTGTAATCACATAAAGATAAAGGTTGTTGAGGTCGAAGGGCAGATGAGCTTTTAGCGATACCGGCCCCTCACGGTCTGCGGTTGGATCTTCCGCATCAATAACGCTTAGATTGAGTACATCCGCGGGGCTCCAGAAATATCCGACTCCCCACTTAATAGTATGCTTTCCGAATCGGAAAAACACCCGCTCATCATAGTTGAAGTCGAAAAATAATTCGAGAACATCGATTGATAAAGCCGGTGCGGTTCCTGTTTGCGGTTCCTCTTCTTCTTCAGGATCCTCTTCGCTGACCGTAAATACAACCACGCCGTCGGCGTCTCTAATCACGGTGTCGCCGTTATCATCTTCCTCTCGAGTCCAGCCCTCAGGAAGATCGCCGGTAAGGGCGGCGTTGTTAATTGTTCCCGCGAAATCAAGGCCGTCGCCGGATTCCGTAAAGATCATCAGTTTCCCGAAACCGCGAAAATCATCATTCGGCCGCGCGTCGAAAAATAAGCTGCTGCTGACAGACGGCGAAAGAGTCTGTGAGCCAGGGGCGATTATGTCAAATGAATTGGTCCATAAATTATTCCAGCTCCATTCCGAGTTTATTGATCCGCTTATTCTGCCTCCCCAGGTTATCCCTTCGGTTACAAGGAGACCCGATTCAGGTGAAAATCCTTCCTCCGGGATCTCGGCTTCCTCAAGCATTTCATCCTGAAACATTGAATCCACATCATCCAGATCGAATGAAAACTCGTCGTTTTCGCTTACCGGCTCAAGAGAAAACATATCAAGGCTGAGATCCAATTCATCGGTGTCCGATGATTCATCAATTGAGAAGGGATCGGAAAAAAAAGAGTCGCCGGAATCAGATTCAACGGCTTCTTCACCGCCGATTTCCTGAGCAGTGAGAAGCCCGCCAGCGAATATGAATGCGCATGTGAAAGCGGAGATGAGAAAAGCAAAACCTGGGAGCGATGGCCTCAATTATTTACCCGCTCAAGATAAGCCTTTGTGAAAACATAATCCGGTATCTTCGCGGTTGTTGCTTCCTTCATGCTGAATTGAGTTCTCTCTCCATCATTAAGCTGGTCCACGATGAGAGCGCTTGCAGGAAGATATCTCCCGTCTACAATCGTATACCTAGGATATATTGCCGTGCGCATCAATCTGTTGCTCACGCTGAAATCCTCCTCTTTTAGTACGATCGAGATATCAGTGCGAACCCATATTTTGATTTTATCATATGACACATCGTTATGTTTGGCTTTTAATTCAAGAACATAGACCGGGAATTTACCGAGGGTTTCCTCACTCCATCTCACTACATCATAATCTTCAGCAAGGGAGTTGTTGCTGAAATCGCTGTTTTGGGCATCCGAGTCCTGTACATTGTCGCGCATTGTGGATTTTTCAAACTTGCGGCTTTCCGGATCATAGAACCAAACATTATCGTCGGCTTTTAGGTATCCCTGGCCCCGCTGCACCTGAGGTTGAAGAATAAGCAGGACAAACTGGTCCTGATCGTCTCTTCTGAACATTCTGGCTTGGGTGACGCTTTTTTCCTCGCCCGGCTTTTCCGATACGATGGTATACACGCAGGAAAAGTCTTTTTCGGAGAAATTACCGAGGGCGTCCACATCTAGTAATATCTGCTGAAGATCCGGCGCGGTGCCTGATTGAGCAAACCCGGATGCGGCAACCAGCAGTGTGAGTAGAGCAAATGTTATTATCTTTTTCATAGTGGTTCCTTTTATTATTTCGCTCTCAATGCATCCACGGGAGGCATCGCGGCCGCTTTTCTCGCTGGGATGAGTGCGGCGACTACTGTAAGAATCGATACAATGCCGAAATGAAGCAGTACCTGCAGCGGGACCAGGCGGAAGGTCATGTATCCGTTATCGAGCAGTATGAATATCGGTGAATCAAGCCCCCAAAATATTCGTGAAAGGACGAACATGGCGATTCCGGCCAGGATCAACCCGCCCAATGCGCCTCCGAGTGATAGCAGTACCGCTTCCAGAAGAAATAAATTTCTTACCCCCCCCTTCTGCATTCCGAGGGCGCGCATGGTACCTATCTCTTTAATTCTTTCAATCATGATCATCCTGAATGTATTGGTAATTCCGACCATGATAATGAAAAAGAGAATGAGCAGTATCACCAGGCCCGTTGTGTTGAGAATCCTGACAATTTGATCGGCTTCGGAAAGGGCCTCATTGAGCGTAAAGAATCGGTAACGTGTACCTTCCCATTCCTCCTCATCTGCCTGATCGAACATTGCCATCACCGGATTTCTGTCGTCGCCGGTATCTGCTTTTCGCGGAAACATGCTGAGTAAACTATCTAGCTTGTCGAATAAGGGATCTGCGTATTTATCGATCTCCGACAGTTTTTCGAGCAGAAGTCCGAAGGTCATATACTCGTCGCAATCAATAGCAAGGAGTTCATTTACATAACACAAGTTCCCGTAGACCGAAAGAGAACCGAGTAGGCCAGGGTCATAACTCACCGCCGCGAGATTGAACTCTCCCACGTTTTGCTGACCCGTTACTGTTCTGAGCCTCACAATGATTCTGTCGCCGATCTCGACCTTGAGAATTTCCGCGATTTTGTCGCTTATAATGATTCCTCTAGGATCGGAGATAAGGTTTTCGAAGCTCCCCTGGACCAGTACCATCCGGTCCTTGAGAAGGCTTTCATCTCCCCAATCGGTGCCGACGACAGTCTGAGAAACAGACTCTCCCTGAAACATCAATGTGCCGCGGAACTCGGAACGTCTGGTCAGGTATCTATATGGAATCTCCAGGTCATCTACTGCATTTTTCAAAACCGAATCATCTCTGATAATATCGATTGTTTTCCCTTCTTCGTCTTTTTCTATTCCCTGAATAAAAATATGTCCGGCGAAAATATTTGAGAAGTTTTCACTCACGTTATTCACAAAGCTGCCCGTAAAGCCGTTGATAATGGTTACAATGAGAATCCCAAAGGAAATTGCGCCTCCAAGGAGGAAGCTCCTTTTTTTCTGTCTATTCAAGTTCCGGAATGCGATTATTATGAGCTTCATATCTACTCCGTTTGTATCGCCCGGATCGGGGCTATCTTCAGGGCGACAGTTACCGGGTATATATGAGCTAATATTCCGACACCGATAGCAATGAGTACCGACGAGATAATAGAAGTAAGTGACGCAGTGGGCCGAAGCGCGTCGCCGGCGAAGAGAATCCTTAGGAATACATTGGTAGCGGGAATTCCTATGATATTCAGCAAGCCCACAATTCCGAGGGAAAGGGCCACTCCAGCTAAACCAAAAATAGTGGTAATCGTTACCGTTTCGATGAAAAACATCTTCCAGACAAATCTTTTCCCGGCGCCGAGGGCGCGCATCGTACCGATCTCAGAGGTACGCTCAATGATGCTGATAATCATGGTGTTCATCATAATTATCAGTGCTACCACCCCGACTATTATGATTGCGATGTTAAATACGGTTCTGATAACATCCGCGGTCGTCGCAAAGGGCCCCGCCGCAACTTCCCAGTTACCGGCCTGGGCGAGTATGCCGTTGGCCTCAAACCATTCATTGAGCTCACGGATAGTTTTCTCAACTTTCCTCGGATTGCGTACCGTGGCAAGTAAATAGTGCCAGGAGCCCGTATCTATCGCCAGGGCTGCATCCCTCTGCGTCGTGTCACCCAGAATACTGTCGAGATCCGCTGTATCGAAGCTGCTTTCGGTGCCCGATTCTTCGACGGAGAAATCCTCGCTGAAGAAATCATCCAGGCTCTCGGCATCGAGCAGCGCCGTTTCACTGTCATCTAGATCGAACTCACCCTGATAGCTGATAGTAAGAGCGCTGAGAGCTCTTTGCGTTTGAATATCCACGTAAGATATGAGGTCAATCCCAAGGCCGTCACTGGCATGTTTGAGCTCGAAGATGCCGACGAGAGGTACTTCTCTGATCTTTATGCCCGCGTTGCCAAAGCTTGTAAGGCGAAGATCATCTCCCGCGTTAACAGAAAACTCGATTTCCTCACCGGTTTCCTTTTTTGTTTCCTTGATGATTTCTTCTACCATTTCGTCCAGACGTGCTCTGGACATAATGATTCCTTCCTCGCCGGGAATCAGATCTCTTCCTTCTGTAAAATCCAGATTGTCAAACATAACCCGGTAACTTGCCGGGTCGATACCAAAAAGGACTGAAATAGCACCGCCTTCCATTTCATCTACCGACACCCGTGCGAATCCCGACACCTGGGAAGTAACAAGTTCGATGCCTTCCTGCTCAACAAGATGTGATCGTATGGTTTCGAAGTCGGGGAGAGTCGGTGTATCTTCCAATCCGCCGGGAGATTGCACGCCGAACAGCGAAACATCACCATCTGCAAGGCCATTTATGATGATATCGCCGGTATAATTATCAATAAATCCGCGTCTTATACCCAGCGTTGCCGTATCCATCAGCGAATTGCCGACGATAAGTACGATAATTCCCACCGCTACTATCGTGCCGATGATAAAACTCTTGGACTTGTGCTCCATGAGATTACGAATGGCGATTCTTACGAGTACTGACATTTTCAGACTCCCGCAAGGCTTCCGGTTCTTGTATTTTCGGTAATTTTGCCATCTAAAAGCCTGATAATGTGATCGGCTATCTGCACGATCGCCGCGTCGTGAGTAGAAAAAATGAACGTTGTATTCATTTCTCGGTTGATCTTTTTCATTAAGCTTATAATTGCTTCACCTGTAGCAGAATCCAGGTTCGCGGTGGGTTCATCGGCGAGCACAATCTGCGGTTTTGTCGCCATTGCCCTCGCAATCGCAACTCGCTGGCGCTGGCCCCCTGATAGTTCATTCGGTCGATGATCCCTCCAATCTGTCAAACCGACCGCTTCAATGAGATAGTCTATCCAATCACGCCGGTCGTCTTTAGCAGGCAGCTCTTTTCCCAGCAGCAGAGGAAACTCGATATTTTCAAATACATTCAGTACCGGAACGAGATTGAATGATTGGAAAATGAAGCCGATAACGTTATGCCTGAGTTGCGTTATTTCACGGTCATTCAGTTTGCCGGTAATTCGACCGTCAATTTCCACTTCTCCCCGAGTTGGTACATCAATACATCCAATCATGTTGAGGATAGTGGATTTCCCCGAACCTGAAGGCCCGGCAATCGAGATGAAATCTCCTCGCTGGATATCGAAACTTACTCCTTTCACGGCATGCACTTCTGTTTTGCCTAGAGGATAGATTTTTTCTACGTCGGTTAGTCGTACGATATTCATATGCGGCTTCCTCTACCTCTGCTGATAAGTCAGGTTAAAATACTGGTACAATTTAGCTAGATCAAGAACATTTGAAGGCCTAAGTTGCTTGACTCGTTATAAATGACTTTAGTATCTTATGTGCACTAGATTCATGCACAGGGGTAAACATGTCGAAAGAAAAAAAATCCCGGGTATTGGAAGATACGCCCGAGAATAATGCTAGTGCTGCGGCTGCTGAATCTGGTGCTTCAGACGAAATCGGACTGGAATCATCATC
>JABGPX010000237.1 GCA_018644745.1 Spirochaetales bacterium | reverse complement strand
ATCGTAAATCTGCCGACACACAATGCTTCGTCTATCCGGAGCTCGAGGGCAAACTTTTGTCCCATTTTTACTTCCATATATATGGATAACTGCCTCTTTTGGGATTATCGCTTCAATCCTTAGTTATCATTTCCTATTAAAGAAGCTCTCTCACTTTTTCCGGCGGGCGTCCGAGCACGACGCGATTATCTTTTACTACAATTGGCCGCTCGATAAGAATCGGTCTCGCAACCATTGCTTCAATGAGCTGCTCGCGGGTGACCCCGTCTTCGTGAAGGCCAAGTTCTCGGAAATCAGCTTCTTTCGTACGCATGATATCAAGAGGATCGCATCCAAGCATATCCAGAATTTTTTCAATTGCGGAAGCATCGGGCGGTGTTTTAAGGTACTCGATCACTTCTGTTTCCTCACCGCTTTCATTGAGAATATTGAGGGCCTCGCGGCTCTTGCTGCATTTTGGATTATGGTAAATTAGTATTTTCGACATGTGTTCCCTCTTATGTTGCTATTTCTTCATGCTAAACCAACACCGAGGGAAGCACAACGGCCGTTGTTGAGCAAAAGTTCTAATTTGGGATATCTTGATCTATCCGTCGGATGCATGAGGATATATTCACATGAGAAAGCCCAACGTAATATTCATACTCGCTGATGACCTTGGATGGGGCGAACCGGGCTGCTACGGCAACCGGCTGAACGAGACACCGAATATTGATGCTCTTGCCGCGTCGGGTATCCGATTCACTTCAGCCTATGCAAGTTCGACGGTGTGCAGCCCCTCCCGGGCCGGGCTGATGACTGGACAGACGCCGCCGAGAAATGGAATCACCGACTATCTGCGACCGGACGCTGAATGGTTCATTCCGTTGACCGAAGGCGGCTTCAGCGACAATGAACTTCCTGAAGATACCGACTATCATCTTGATCGGGAACTAGTGACTCTCCCGCAGATGTTCAAGAAATGCGGCTACGCAACCGGTATGATCGGCAAATGGCATCTTTCAGGTTACGACGAGAATGGCGTGAAACATGGTCCGGAGAAATATGGTTTTGATGATGTATTGATTTCTGAACAGGTGGGAATCGGAGGGGGCTCCTACTTTCACCCATACGATAGGGTCGATCCCCACATCGCAACAGCTCTCGGAGAAAACGAATTCCTGGTTGACAGAATGAATCATGAGGCAAATGAATATATCAAAAAGCACAAAGATCAGCCCTTCTTTCTCTATCTCAGCCACTACGCGGTGCATACCCATTTGGCAGGTAAGAAGGAATACATTGACTATTTCAGCCGGAAGGCAAGATTGACGAATATCTCTTACGCTGCGAAGGCCGAATTGCCCGAGGAAAACCCGGTTCTCGCGGCGATGCTCAAATCGATCGATGACGGTGTCGGTTTAATCCGTGAGACATTGAAGGATCTCGGAATTGAGAGAGACACCATCATTATCTTTACGAGTGATAACGGCGGGGAAACACGGGTAACTGTGAACGGCCATCTGCGTGACGGCAAATCTTCGACGTACGAGGGCGGCCTGCGGGTCTCTCTCGTGATGGACTATCCTGGTGTGACATCTCCGGGAACCGTAACCGATGTTCCTACTATCAACCTTGATTTCTATTCAACATTCGCGGAGATTCTCGGTTATGATATTCCAAAAGAACACATCACCGATGGAGTATCCATACTGCCGCTGCTGAGAGGCGATAGGGATGTTGATGCGATTTCACAACGGCTCTTCTCCTGGCATTACCCCCTGGATGAGCCGCATTTTCTCGGCGGTCGTTCATCCGCGGCAAACAGAAAAAGCGATTATAAATATATCCGCTTCTTTGACGACGGATCGGATGAGCTCTACAATCTGAGGGAAGACGAATCTGAAAAGAACAACCTGGTCGATCGTTTTCCGGAAAGAACTCAGGAGCACCAGGTGCTGCTGCGGAACTGGATTCGTGAAGTAAAGGGAATCGTGCCTGAAGGACAACACGGATTGGGGTAATACTCGTCCAGCATCGACACCTGGAGGACACATGTCACACACACGGGGCACCCGGTCCGGCAAACGTAGTATCTCTTTGGCCGGAACCTGGTCCTGCAGGCTGGACCTGCAGCGCCGCGGGTTTCGCGAGAACTGGCAGAACGGATGCGTTGAAGAGCATAAAGTCACTCTGCCGGGCACAACCCAAACCAACGGTATCGGCCGGCCTTTCACCCAGAGACTTATTAGCGGTCTGACTCCTGTTACCGACCACGTGGGACCGGCGTGGTTCTGGCGGAGCGTGGAGATCGCCGCCGAGGACTGCGGTTATGTTATCGAGCTCTACCTCGAACGGTGCTGCTGGCAGACCTTCGCCTGGCTGAACGGCAAAGAGCTGGGGACTTGCGACAGCCTCGTCGCTCCTCATGTCTACGACCTGAGCTCCGCAGCCCGGCCGGGGATAAACCAGCTCACGATTATGGTGGACAATTCCAACCTGAAGTCAGCGGTCTTCGCCGTGGAGACAGATGCCGACAACGGCTCCGGGTCTGACGGATCAGAGCATGAAGATCTGGTGCTGGATCTGAATGAAGAGAAGCGGCTCAAGTGCGGCGGGCATCACACAGTTTTCGGCGGCTTTGCCTGGAACGGCATTACCGGCATGATAGAATTGAATGTCCGGCCGAAAGTGCGAATCACCGAACTGAATGTGTATCCAGTTGTTGATCAAAAGAAGATAAAACTGGAATTGACCTGTGCTAACGATCTTTCATCAGTAATTCCAGCGTCGCTGTCATTCTCTGTGAAGGGCTTACAGACCGAGACAGAGGAAATCCTTTCCTCCATCGATCTGGATTGCGATCCGGGAGCCAACCTGTTGACCCATGAGATAAAACTGGGCTCCGGGATGCTGCTTTGGGATGAGTTCACTCCCGATCTCTACACTCTTTTTTCAACCATTAACACTACACAGGGAGCGGACTCTCACACGACCGAGTTCGGCATGCGCTGCCTATCCCAGCGCGGGACCCAAATGGCTATTAATGAAAGGCCCGTGTTTCTGCGGGGTGCTTTGGAGAATTTCCTCCATCCTATTACCAGCTATCCTCCAACGGACATCGAATACTGGCTCGATATTTTCAGAGTGAACAAGGAGCACGGCCTCAACCATGTTCGGTTTCATTCATGTTGTCCGCCGGCGGCGGCATTTCGCGCCGCCGATCGTCTCGGGATCATCCTCAATGTTGAGCTTCCCGGCTGCTCAGGTGCTGAGCCGGACGACGCGGAAACCCTCGAGTATCTTCAGCTCGAAGCCCTGCGCATCCTGGATACGTTTGGAAACCATCCTTCCTTCTGCATGCTGACGATGGGCAACGAATTGCTCTACAGCGGCGGTGAAGGAGACGCCCGATCGCAGGCGGTGCTGATGAAAAGGGTCGCGCTTTGCAGAGAGCGTGATAATCGTCATTGGTACTGCTGTACGGCACACCCGCACACCGAAGGCCGTGATGATGACTTCTACGTGAGCGCCTGGCCAAGAGGCGCCACGTGGGAAAATGACGGCGAACCGATCACCGGCATCCGCTGGTCCGGATTCGATGTGGTCGACTCATCGCGGTTCAATACACGACCGCCGGAAACCGCAAGCGACTATCGCGACGGTATCGCCGGCATTGATAATCCGGTGATAACTCATGAGGTGGGCCAGTGGGCGGCGTACCCGGATATCAAAGAAGCATCGACGTTCACGGGAGTGTGCAAGGCTTTTAACCTGGACATCATCAGGCAATTAATGGATCAGAAGGGAACCCTGGAGTTGGCAGATGATTTTGTGCAAGCGTCAGTACAGCTGAGCCTTCTTCTATATAAGGAAGAGATCGAGTCCGCTCTGCGGACGCCGGGCCTTTCCGGTTTTCAGCTGCTGGGCTTTCACGACCACCCTCCCCAAGGGACATCTACAATCGGTATTGTCACGGCATTGAGGAAGTCAAAGGGTGTAATAACTCCGTCTCTGTTCAGGAATTTCTGTAGTGACATCGTACCCCTTGCCCGACTTGTCAAACGGAGTTTCACCACAGACGAGATTTTTTCAGCGGATGTCGATGTTGCCCACTGGGGCTCCCATGCTCTGAAGGGTGCAGCTTTCCGCTGGCGTCTGAGCGCCGATTCATCGGAGCAGATAGTTGAAGGCGTCTTCCCTATGATCGACATTCAAAGGGGGAGTTTGACCCGCTTGGGAACTGCTACCGCGAACCTCTCATCATTTTCTGCCCCGGAGAAACTGTGTCTGGAGATCTTCCTGGAAGGAACTGACATCGCCAATGCGTGGGATTGCTGGGTCTATCCTCCTGCATCCGGGAATAAGCAGACAGCAGTGAAGTGGGCTCACACCTGGGATAAGGAACTCGCGGAGACCGTTGAGAGTGGCACCGATGTTATTTTGGAGTTAAGAGAAGAACAGATTCCCCATGCGACGCGGGGATGTTTCACCCCTGTCTTCTGGAACCCGATCATGAAGCGGCATCAGGAATCATTAACCATGGGAGTACTTTGCGATCCAGCGCATCCCGCCCTTGCTTCTTTCCCTACCGAGTCGCATAGCAACTGGCAATGGTGGGATGTGCTGCGCCCTTCGCGGGTTCTGGATCTTGTTGGGATGTCGTCCCGACCCGAACCTATCGTACGTATGATAGATTCTTTCATCGGCAATCGTTGTCTCAGTGTTCTGTTTGAAGCAAGACTCGGCAAGAGCCGGCTCCTTGTTACCTCGCTGGATCTTCGCTCCGATCTGGATGTACGGCCGGCGGCCCGACAGCTGCGTCGAAGTATAGGTGAATATGTTAATTCAGATCGCTTCATACCGGCGGCCGCAATAGAGACCGAAGATATCGACCGGCTCATCGCGGCCCACCAAACTGAGCCCGTTCGTGAAACCCGTGAAGAGATCAAAGCGAAGTTTGATTGCGATCCGTAATTGTCAGGCGCAAATCAGCGGAACTCCTGCGAGCCGAAAGGTTGGTGACCAAAGCAAGGATTTTTGCAGCTCTGTTTACAACGCCGAATATACTATAGTCTTACATATGCAGGTTGGCAGCGACAGCCGGGTGCCAGCTAAATAATTCGATGACTATGACTTTGGATGGAGAACCGAAACATGAATAAGGAAAAATTCTTAACCCGCCGCTGGAATTACCTTATCTCCCTTGTGCAGGGGTTACCGACACTTCTCTTTGTTATCTATGGGCTCTCCACGCCCCTGGGTAATTCAAAAGCCGGTATGATCACTCTTTCGATTCTGGGAGCGTTGTTCTGACTGATTTTGGAGTATCATTCCTCCGCGCGGTTCGCGCGGCTCAAAGAAAAGTCTGCTGAGGCAATAAATAAACCAAGACTCACGCGTTTCGCCTTGGTCATACTCTTGGTGCACAATCTCGTTTTTTGGTTCTTCATAGTACCTTTTGTCACCGGGATGTCTTACAGCACCGGCTTTGGCGTATATTCGATTATCCTGCTGACACGATTTATTGCCAATACCTATATCAACCTGCGTGATTTTTCCCCGGCCCAATATTACGCGTATCCTCTACGGATTCCGTAGCAATGGCGACGGAGCCTTGCGATCGGGGATGGCAGTAGCGCGGCGAAAAGGTGAGGGTTAGATGTGCTTATATGCCTCTAGTGTGCCGTCCGTGGCATGCGTGGCGACACGGGCGAGTAGCGCGTTTTTCTCTTCTTCAGACATGGTCTTATACGAAATCGCCAATGAACCTGATTTTACCTTGATTCCTGGCCTTCACCGCTGCATCGAGAGCTCCATTGGAATAGATTTTCTCCGGGTCTCCATCGGTAATGATTTCGTGAAATTGCAGCACGTCGATGCAGTCTGTCTGCAAACGCCTCAGGCTATCCTTGAGTTGGGACTCGAATGTTACGCCGTCCCGCCCGTGATTTTTTGTCATCAAGACCACCCGTTGGCGGTAACCGTCTCGAAGAGCATGGCCCATAACCGTTTCACTCACACCCTTGTTATAGCACCATGCGTTGTCCAGGAAATTTACCCCTTTATCAATCGCAGTACGAACGAGTGTTGTTCCGAACTCAATATCGAGGTCTTTGCCGATGTGGTATCCGCCTACGCCGAGAATCGAAACCGCCAGGCCGGTCTTGCCAAGTATACGTTGCTGCATCTAAAAAATCCTCCGTAATTGAAAATAGCGTATTATACATGAAGACCGTCACATTTGCCGCGAACCATGGCACTAGCCGGATGATTCTAATAATGTGGGAACACTCCCGGTGTTGTTATTGGTATCAGACTAATATCTGCCGTATTCTGCCGCTACCTGATACATCGCGACCACGTTTTCGGTCGGTGAGTTATCCTGAAGCGCATGAGTAGGGGAGAAGCAATAACCGCCGCCGGGTTTCATGACATCTAAGGTGTGCCGGCAGTAGTTTATAGTTTCCTCTACCGATCCTGTCGCTACCGGTCCGGCGGTGCTTATGCAGCCGTGAAAGGCCAACCGACCTCCGAACTGTTTTTTGAGATATTCAGGGCTCATGTTCGCCGCTTCGGGCTGAAGTGTATCAACAACGTGGATGCCCATCTCGATAAAATCCTCATAAGCCCAACTGCTCGAGCCGCAGGTATGAATCATTACATACACATCATATGCTTTTGCGAGATCGCAGTACTTTTGGTAACGCGGACGTATCTGCTTTTTCAGAATATCCATACTGATGATCGGTGCAATCTGGGTTCCAAGGTCTTCCCCGAACCAGATGAAGTCAATTTTGCCTTTCGCTACTTCAAGGATCCGCCTTGTCTTCTCGATCTGTAGCTCCATACGCCGGTCGGCAAGAAGCATTCCCGCGGGGTCTTCGGTAATAAGATCCACCAGGGTCTGCTCCATGCCGCGAAGCATCCCGTTGCCGTTGATGATGTCCCCATATCCGCCGGAACCGTTAATGGCGTATTGCTTTAATCGATCGCATTCGCCGGGAACATCGGAATAATCAAAATTATCCGGCGAAGGCATAGGCCAATTGGCGACCGTTTCCTCATCGGCTTCACGAAGAGGAAAGTCACAATAATCCCAATACCCGCCGGTTTCATGTTCTACCCGGCGGCGATGAATACCCATGTTGTCGACGGTAACACCACGTTCCGGAATGTCCTCGTGCAGCTGTGGACCGGAATACGGCGCGCCGACGCTGCGAAAATCCACACCAAGAGTCTGCATCAGCCCGTCACCGTCATTCGCCGCCAGACCGAAATGGTCCTTCAGCCGACGGTCTATCCCAGGATTTGCCGAATAATTGATCGGGACTCGATCAGGCTCCTGGTTTGCAAACGTTGTGAGCACTCTCTCTTTTGATGTCATTTTTTCCATCTGTATCTTTCCTTTTCTTTATCCCAGTGATTCCCGGGAAACTTCGAACATGGCCAACACGTTTTCCAGCTTCGAACCTGGATCGATTTCGGTTGTAGAGCCCATCAGGAAACCTTTTCCCGCATCGTTGATTGACTTGCGGCACTCCGCCCTTACAGACTCGGGCGTTCCAAATGACATGGTGTGCTGATATCGATTCCACCGGCAAGGAAAATTTTCTGGCCGAAGTGTTCCCTTATTGATGCGATGCTGATCCCGGCGGCCGTTTCTATGGGATTGAACCCGTCTAACCCGGTATCGATAAGATCCTGCATTACGCGAAGGAGATCTCCGTCGGAATGGAAGAGGCATGTTATCCCGTGCTTGTGCCACGCGGCGTTGAGCCTGGCGAGGCGGGGTTTAAACTCGCGCAGAAGCCAGTCGGGAGAATGCATCAGGGTCCCTTTGAAGGCTATGTCACCAAAGGTCAGGGCGCAGGGAGAAAGCCGCTGGTCTGCGATTGCGTCTATTACCATTATTTCGTGGTCGGTAGACAGCTCAAGAAACTCAGAGATGAGACCGGGAGAGTCGGCATCGACATAGGAGAACAACTCGAGGCCAAGCGCGTATCGAACCGCATCCAGGCCGGTTCCGCTCTGACTGTGGAGTACAACGGTACACGGTCAGTTTCCTGAAACTTGAGAGTAGCCTCAACGCGCTCGCGCTTTGTCATAGATTCTTTCAAGGTATTTCCTAAGCTGAATTAGCTTATGCTAAACCGCCTATATTGTGAGCACAATGGCCAAAAACAGAAAATCTTGTATATTAACCGCGTTTTTAAGTAGAATAGCCGTAATAATTGTAGTTTATAAACGTCAGGTGAAGGA
>JABGPX010000625.1 GCA_018644745.1 Spirochaetales bacterium | reverse complement strand
ATGAAAACTTCTTTGCAATGGTGGGATTGGATCCCGATAGAGTCCGCAAACTGCTGGAAATCGGCGGGGCACAGGGACGGATTCACTCACGCTTGATTGCTCGGGCAGTTACGGATGGATTTTCTCCCCACGCCGTACTTCTGGGTGAAGATATCTGCACACAGAGAGGACCGATGATTTCTCCCGACTTCCTGGAAAAATACTATAAACCCCAACTTGCTTACGGACTCGAACCGTTGCTGGAGGTGGGCTGTCAGCCAGTGTGGCATTGCGATGGAGATGTGCGTCAGCTCCTCGATATGCTGATAGACGCCGGTGTTTGCGGACTGCAGGGATTTCAACCTGAATGCGGTATGCACCTGGAAGAGTTGGTAAAACTTCGCGCCAAGTCAGGCAACAAGCTTGTAATTTTCGGCCCTTTGGCGGTTACAACCGAGTTGCCGGTATGCACACCACAAGAGATAGAGAAAAAAGTGAGAAACGCTATAGCCGTCTGCGAAGGGAAAGCCCATTTAGCGCTTTTTACATCAAATACAATAAATCCTGACGTCCCCCTCGAGAACATCAGGGCGATGATCCGGGGAACAAGATAAGGCGATCCGTATAAAATCATTGTTGTCGCCGGCGGTTATATTGGTGACGAAGGAGATCTCATGCAGGACAGGAGAATAGAGGACCTCGATCTCGTTGAACTGGAGACTGAGGAAGAAATACGAGCGCTCGCCGCGTTCAGCTCGATAATCCACGATGAGGGCGTGGGTGTCATGACTACGGAGCTTGCACTCAGGCATCCCGAGGCCGATCGAATGCGGTGGCTAGTTTACAAAGAGAAGGATTCCGGAGACATAGTTTCCACCCTTTGTCTGCTTCCATGGACTTTCATGTATGGCAGTATTCCGGTCCCGGCAGGCGAACTCGGTATCGTCGGCACGCGCAAGGATTGGCGAAATAGAGGACTGATTCGCGGCTTAACAGGCAGGTTTAATCAGATCCTCGCTGATGAGGGATACCTGGTGTCTATGATACAGGGAATTGCCTATTTTTACCGGCAGTTTGGATATGAATATGCAATCCCCCTCGAGACACAGGTATATCTCGAGTTCAGGCACATTGCTCCTTCGAAAAAAGAAGCTCCGGTTCCGGGCGTATCGCTTAGGGCTGCTTCTGAGTCGGATATCCCCTTTTTGATGTCCTCCTACGAGACCCATATTGCTACTTTCGGAATCTGCGCCCGGCGTTCAGAGGCTGAATGGCGGTTCCTTCTTGGGCCATCGATGAGAACCGACTATGGCGCCGACACGTATACCATAGAGACTCAAGAAGACTCCAATCGGGTCCAGGTCGGTTACTGCCGGATACCCCGAAAAGGTTTCGGTGAGGCGCTTATTCTTGGTGAATGCTCTGAGCTCGAGGGGCCTCTGTTTCCCGGTCTTTTCCGTGAGCTCATGAAAATGGCGGTGGATCGAGAAAAGCCTTTTATCAGGTTGAATCTTGGGCCGACCCATTCCGCGGTAAAAGCGGCAATAGATGCCGGCGCTATGCAGGCCGATCCTTACGGATGGCAGATACGTATAAGCGATCCTGCCGGATTTCTGCGCCGGATTCTGCCGGTGTTGAACGCCAGGCTGGCGGTTAGTGATTTCGGGGGGCAATCCGGAATATTCATTATCAACAGTTTCAAAGGCAAAATTGAAATACTTTATTCCGGCGGCGAGATTAAAGAGATAAGAGACGGAACCGGTGCCAAGGGCGATGAAGCGAGCATTCCGCCAAATCTGCTGGGTCCTCTTTTCCTGGGTCAGAAGAATCTAACCGAGTGCAAAAGCTTCTATCCTGATCTAGAAGGAAGCCCGCGAAGCCTACGTCTGTTCTCTACGCTTTTTACTCCGATGGACGCTTTTCTTCATTGTCCGTATTAGAGGAGTTGCTTTCAAGAACCATTCTGTTGTAATTTACTGCACTATGGATAGGAAACTACGAGCAGGCATTGTGGGCGCGACCGGAATGGTCGGGCAGCGGTTTATTACTTTATTGGCGGATCACCCCTGGTTCGAAATCTCATGCTTGGCCGCGAGCAAACGTTCCGCGGGAAAGAGCTACTCTGAGGCAGTTCAAGGTCGGTGGGTGATGCCGGTGCCGATACCGGATGGCGTTGCCGGGCAGCCGGTACTCGACGCATCGGACGTAGATGCGGTCTCTGAAAAGGTAGATTTCATTTTCTGTGCTGTAGATATGCCAAAGGACGAAATCCGCGCTCTGGAAGAGCGGTTCGCACGGGCCGAGACGCCTGTTGTATCTAACAATTCAGCCCATCGTTATACGCCGGATGTGCCCATGGTTATCCCGGAAATAAATATAGGGCATTTTGCCTTAATCGAAGCCCAACGCCGGCGACTGGGAACACCTCGCGGTTTTATCACCGCAAAACCAAATTGCTCTATTCAATCTTATGTTCCCGCTCTTCATCCTCTCCGGAGTTTTGGAGTAAAGCAGGTAGTAGTCAGCACGTATCAGGCTATTTCCGGGGCCGGTAAAACATTTGAAAGCATGCCCGAAATAATAGATAACGTTATACCTTACATCGGCGGAGAAGAGGAAAAGAGCGAACAGGAACCTCTCAAGATTTGGGGAAAGATTCATGACGGTGAAATAACCGCGGCCGCCGAGCCGGCTATCACCAGCCAATGCGTTCGTGTGCCCGTGACTGATGGTCATCTTGCAGCTGTATTTGTCTCATTTGGGGACAAGCCGGATATGGCGGAAATGATCAGTACTTGGCGAGACTGGGTGCCGGAACCGCAGAAACGCGGGTTACCGAGCGCGCCGACTCCCTTCATCACTTATTTTGAGGAGCCCGATCGTCCGCAAACCAAGCTCGATCGAGATGCGGGATCTGGAATGGGAATAACAATTGGGCGTCTCCGCGACGATTTGATTTTCGACTACCGGTTTATCTGTCTTTCCCATAATACTCTTCGAGGCGCCGCCGGTGGAGCAGTGCTTATGGCTGAAAGCCTTGTATCTGAAGGGTATTTGACCGCAAAGTAATCGAATAAGCGGCATATTGCGTATTATGGTGTACTATAGGGTCTTTTAGTGCTATTTTATATAGCATGAGTGATGATAGCAGACCAAAACTACTAACTGTCGCTGACCTAGCTTCGCAGCTTCAGCTTGCCGAGCGTACCATTCTCCGGATGATTCACAAAGGTGAGATTCCCTGCCTAAGAATTGCCAGCCAATGGCGGTTTGTTCCAACTCAGATTGAACAATGGCTTCACAGCAGAGCGGTTACCGGCGGCGAATCAGGTGAATCCACAGGACTTTCCACACTCATAGAAAACAGTCCGGAATCCGTGCCGCTCTCCAGGTTGACCGGCGAACAGTTTATAGTCGCGGATCTAAGGGCTGGAACCCGGGAAGAGGTACTCGAACAGCTGGTTGAGCCGATGGCTGCTGCCGGAATAGTCACCGATTCCGCCGCCTATCTCGAGAAGCTTCTCGCCCGAGAGGAGCTGATGACCACCGCTATCGGTAACGGCGTTGCGATTCCTCATGTACGCAATCCACGTGAGAATCCTGTAAAGCAGCCTGTTGTGGTTATTGGCGTTTGCCGTGAAGGTACCGCTTTCGCGTCATTAGACGGTGATGCCACCCGGTTATTTTTTCTCCTGGCGGCGGTGAATGAGGTTGTTCATCTTGGCCTAATTGCGAGAATAAATCGGTTCTTGCTGCGCCCGGGGGTGGTGGAGGGGCTTTCACTCGCCAAGTCGGCGCGTGAAGTCTTTGAGATTCTTATCCATGAAGATGCAATATACCAAACAAAAATCAGAGAAGGAGCAGCGAAATGAGCGTGCTGGACATTGTAGGTGAATCATTTATTGATACTGATGTAATCGCGAGGAAAAAAGAAGATGTATTTCCGCGTATTGCTGAGCTTGCGAAACAGAGCAAAGCTCTACGGAAATATAGCGCAGATGAGATTGTGCAGGCTCTTATCAAGCGTGAGAAACTCGGTACCACCGGATTTGGCGGAGGAATTGCAATCCCTCATTGCGCGTTTCCCGATTTGGATGATTTTGTCGTGGGATTCTGCAGAGTCCGGGAAGGCGTGAAGTTTGATGCTCTGGACGGAAAGCCGGTCTATGTACTGTTTTTCATCATTGGGCCAGAGGGTCGTAGAAATACTCATATTCAGATTCTGTCTACGATATCGAAAATACTAGCCGATGAGAAAAATGTCAGTGCACTACGAACCGCCGGTGCAACTTCCGAAGTAATGAACATCATAAAGAGCGAGCAGGGCCCTCCGCCTGATGTTGAGCAGGTGAAGGAGCGATGTATTTTTCATATTCTTGTTCAAAGGGAAGAGTATTTTGATAAGGTTATGCAGATACTCTCCGCTGAGGTGCAGGGAGAAATTGCTGTAATGGAAGCTCACAACGCAGGTTACTATCTGCATCGCATGCCTCTATTCTCTGCTTATTGGGGAGAAGATTCAGGGAAATTCACCCGTCTGATAATTGCCGTGGCTGACAAAGGAGTCTGTAACGACATTATCAGAAGGATCTATCTGATTGATGATGATATCAATCGCAAGGGCGGTATTCTGGTAACCGCCCAGGATCTGCTATTCGCGGGAGGATCCCTGGACTTATAGGGTTTCTATTATGATTTTCCTTCACAATCTTCAATCTTCTGTTTTTAATCTTGGCCTGCCCACATTTCTTGTAATTGGGATTCTCGCGATATGTGCCTATTTTGCAGGCAACGCGGCCCGGCGGATCCGCTTTCCGTCAATTATCGGATTTATGATTATGGGGGTAGTGCTGGGTCCATCTCTTCTTAACATAGTTTCTGAGCACATATTGTCCGATCTCTCGTTTCTTACCACCCTTGCGCTCAGTTTCGTCGCGGTGAGTATCGGTTTGGAGCTCAACTTCGGCGTTTTGAAAAGCCAGGGGAAAGCTGTCGCATCGATCATACTCGGAGAATCTCTTATTGCCTTTCTGCTTGTTTTTCTTGCCGTATATCTTATCAGCGGTGATATCGTTATCGCGATTCTCTTTGGATCAATCGCGCCTCCGAGTGCTCCTGCCGGAACCGTCGCGGTAATTCAGGAGTATAAAGCCCGCGGGCCTTTGACGAATACTCTATACGCGGTCGTCGGATTTGATGACGGCCTGGGAATTGTTATCTTCGGTTTTGCCTCGGCTTTCGCCTTCAGCATCCTCGGTTCAGAAACCGGAGCAGTGCAGCCTTCGATATTGAAATTGATTGGCGAGCCGTTCCTGGAAATTGGTGCAAGCATCGTTGTCGGCGGGATAATGTCGCTGCTCTTTTCACTTCTGGCCCGAAAAAGGCGATCGGTTTCCGAAGTCCTTATCCTTCTAGTTACTTTTCTTTTTCTGTCTACCGGAGTCTGCGAAATCATCGGGCTTTCCTACATACTTGCGAACATGGTCCTCGGCATTGTTGTCGTGAACACCCAGTCCGGCGTATTTGTACAGAAGATTCGTGATGCCCTGTCGCCCCTTATGCCGCTCTTGTTTCTGCTTTTCTTTGGCTTAGCCGGCGCGAATCTCCACCTCGCAGCGTTACCGGCGGTGGGTCTCATAGGTGCCGCTTATATTTTAGCTCGTTCCGCGGGCAAGATTGGCGGCGCCACTCTCGGTGCCTTTATTGGAAAAGCGTCATCGAATCTCAAGAAATATGCGGGGATCGGCATCCTGTCTCAGGCCGGAGTGGCTATTGGTTTGTCTCTTGTACTCAAGCAGGAGTTGCTCGAGTTCGGCAGTCGGGGAGAAGAGATTGGCGCAGTAGTTCTCACAACGATTACCGCAACATCGATTGTCTTTGAAATTGTTGGACCAGTATTAGCAAAGGTAGCATTGAAGCGATCCGGAGAGATTCAAGTCAAATAAAAATGAGTCCCGCCAACTGGTGACGGGACTCGGAGAAAGGATGAAAGGATCCGGTGGTTTTACCGGAGATTTAAAATAGGTGGAATGCCACTCCGATACTCAGTGTATCTACGGTGTCGGTCACCGCGTCAATCCTGAGACCCGGATCCTGAATTGCTTGTTCTGAGAAATTATACAACTGGCGTCGGCTCACTTCGATGCCGAAGAAATCACTGATGTCAAGGCTCACGCCATAGGCGTATGAGTCAGAGAAAGGAAATACTCCCTCGTCGCCGGCCGTACCTGTGAAGAATTTCTGCCAATCGATGAGAAAATGAAACCCGCCCAGGGGAATCTTCATGCCGACACCACCGGAAAAAAGACCGATTGGTTTGATCTTGCGGATATTTAATATGTTGTCAGCTCCGAGAACTATGCTGTTGTACATATTCAGAGAGAATTGAAACACTCCCCAAAAACGATAGTCCATTCCCACACTCAGAGAGGAATCAATTTTATCGTTGCCGATTGGCGTAACATACGCCGACGTGATGCTGAACCTTTCATCTGCTGAAACCGTTGTCCCGATTAACACTACAAGTAAGAGAGTGAATATTATTATTTTCTTGGCTTTCATTTTGGCCTCCGTACTACATTGAACACAGTATAGCCCAAAAAGTGTTACCATCTTGTCCAAAATCTGCGGTGACCGCGACATAGTATCGCAAGGCTATTTAGGCCGAATGTAATAATCATTATTATCCAGATCCCAATTTTGTGAGAAGAATCCCGCCGCTTGCACGCCGCCCCAATGATATTTCTTGACATCTTCGGAGTAGATAATGAAGTCGGGAACCGGCTCTCCCGGGTGAAGAGGATCAAAATATGTGCAAAGGGTTTCTGCCGCTGCCGAGGTGCCGGCGAAAAGGGCCAGAAGCCGTTCGGTGTTGAGCGGATTGGGATATACCATCTCCAATGATATGTCGCCTTCGAGACGTCTTTCTCCAACAGTCATCGCCTGGTCGGAGATTTGAAACGGAAGCGAGTCTGCCGCCAGTGCTGTGAAGGAATTCCTTTCAGGCGCGCCAAACAGAATCAAATTACAGTTTCGTACAAGGTCATCTGAAATATCTCGGTCCTGTACAATCCTTGTATATCCATTTGCAATTCGCCAGCTGCGCTGCGCAACGGTCCGAGCGTTGTGGAGCATTATTTCATTATCGTGTCTGTTTCCCGCGGTGCCGATGACCAGCAGGTATGGGCGGTAGAAGGCGGCCTTAAGTGGGCCTTGAAGCCGGCCGTCTTGATGTTGGCAGGATTCACCCATAGTTATTGTACGGCATTGGTCTAGCCTTACCGGCATAACCGATCTATTCCACTCGATTGTCGCCGTGTCACCTGGAATGAGGGCCGAGTTTAACTCTACCGTAAAACACTTCACGTTGGAGCTTTCGATTCGTACTTTGGTTCCCATTATCCGCGCTTCGAGAATCGTTTCTGAAAATTTTTTATATTGTTCGGTAATGCAGACCCAGTAGAATGTATCGTTCACGCTTAAATCGCAAAGGCGTATTCTCACCTCTAGCGGATATTGATCTCGCTCTTTCCCTCGCAGGAAATCGTTGATTTCCGGGTGATCAAAGAAGTCTCCTCCGCCATCCGCCGTAAGCGGCTCCGTCCATGCGTGAGGTTTGCCTGGAATCTCCCGGTAGACAATTTCATTGTTATGCATGGCCGAGATTTTTAGAAATAGCCGTTGGTTCATCGGTGATACGACGGGGTCTTCCGCTCCCTGAGAGGCAATTACCGGTATGTTACCCGCATTGCTCACGAAAGCAGGATTATTGAATTCATACATCATCCTATCTCGGTAGTGCAGAAGTTCCGGAGGCGCGAACATGTCGCCGGGATCCCAGAAACGCGGAGCGTGGTGGGAATATGAAGACCACGCACAGTTTGGTGCTAACGCCGCAAATCGAGATGGATCCCGTAACCCGTTGTACCAGGTGCCTTGCCCGCCGTTCGAGGCACCTGTGAGATAGATTCGGTTTGGATCTATGGGAAACTTATCGATTACTAACTCCATGGACTCATATATATTGAACCTGGCAAAGTCCCACCATTCCCAGCCCATGGGGCGTCTATTGGTTGGTGCAAGGATGAACGCCCAGTCTTTCGGACTAATAATGTACATGGTTTCTGCGGCAATATCACCTCCGCCGTGGAGGTAAATACGTAAGGAGTATTGCTTTTTAGGATCATAATCTAGTGGATAGATGAGCATAAAATACTGAACCGAGGCGTCGGCGTCGGACAAAAAGGTGATTTTATGTGGCTCGTGAATGCCTTTT
>JABGPX010000567.1 GCA_018644745.1 Spirochaetales bacterium | reverse complement strand
GACCGGTCCCGTTGTTATCGGGCTTCTCTTAATAGTGCCGTTATGTGGATTTTTAGATATGCCCTATATCTATTCTGTATCGCCGGGAGACGAGGAAAGAGAATTGGAAGGACAGTCTTCTATCGCGTTCAGCACGTCCTGCTCCAGAGCCGGCGAAATGAGCGGCTGTTTTACTCTAGCGGTAAATTTACCCATTTCAACTAATTCGGGTATCAGCTCTTCGCACAACCCGCATCCAATACAGGTGCTTTCATTAATTGTCAGGTGCATATTTTTAACTCCGTGCATGTTGAAAGTAGTCATTCTAATTCCCTGCAGCAACCTTTTATCGTGTAATTTTCTTGTTGGACTTGACTAACAACGCAGATTTGTTATTGTTGTAAAACATTAAAAGAATGAGGAGAGAAAGCGATGGTCGCACTTGTTGTAGGAATTATTTGTGTTCTCTTTGCCGTTTATTCTGTGCTTCCTCTCGAGGGTTGGGGTCTTCAATGGTGGGACGAAGTACTTCTGGTATTGAAGGGTGGCATTCCCCTTGTCGCACTGTTTATCGGTCTTATCGCAGTATTAATCGGCGTCGCGGATATTCGAGACCGTATTGAGGCGAAGAAAGAAGAGGAAGAAGAGCAGACGGAAAGCGGCGAAACGAAAAAAGCAGACAGCGAGTAGTTTGCCTTTCGCACCGACAGGTTGAAACCTCCTATTTCATCTTTCACGTTGAGGGTTTTACTTTTTACTGCAACTTTGGCCTGTAGCACATACGAAAAACCCATATTTTATAAGAGGAACCATTCTGTTGGCGGAATAAAAGTAGGTTTTTCGATGTGCCCTGAATCCTGTTTAAGGTTTTCTTGACATTATACGTGTAATGTGCAAATATTTGCCCCCCACGTTGCTGTTATAAGGGTAGTAGTGTTATATTTGCACATTGGAACACCGTATATGGTTTCCTGTGCGATCGTTACTAGAAATTCAGATTTAGAGGTTCCCATATATGAAAACAATTTATGTAAAGCCGAGGGAAGTTACGCGCAAATGGCACCTCATAGACGCAAAAGGTAAGGTTTTGGGCAAAGTCGCGGTTAAGGCGGCTGAACTTGCGAGGGGTAAACATAAACCTCTCTACACACCGCATCAGGAAATTGGCGACTATGTAATCATTATTAATGCGAAAGAAGCGGTAGTAACAGGAAGAAAGACTCAGCAGAAAGAGTATTACCGTCATTCCGGGTATCCCGGCGGTCTATCCACCGAAACGTATGAAAAAGCATTGAAAAGGAAACCCGTTTTTCCCATGGAGCATGCGGTTCGCGGAATGCTCCCGAAGGGAAGACTTGGTAGAAAGCTTTTCACAAATATCAAAGTGTATGCAGACGAACGTCATCCTCATGCTGCGCAGCAGCCTGAGACAGTTGAAGTTTAAGCGAGGAGTATGAGTGTGGCAGAAAATTTAGCGATTGGAACTGGCAGAAGAAAAACCGCGGTTGCGCGGGTATTTCTCCGGAGCGGAAGCGGAAATATTACGGTTAACGGCAAAGCCGCAGACACATATTTTTCGAATCCGAGTCTGCTTTTCGTAGTGAAACAGCCTCTTGATGTTACCGATGCCCTCAATAAATTTGATTTGCTTATCACTACACACGGCGGCGGTCCAACGGGTCAAGCCGGTGCGTGTCGTCATGGTATATCGCGAGCGTTAGCTTCCTATGATGAAACAAATATCAAGGTTCTTCGCGCGAATGGTTTCCTCACCAGGGACCCGAGGATGGTAGAACGAAAGAAATATGGAAGACGTGGAGCACGAAGAAGGTTCCAGTTCTCAAAAAGATAATACAGTCACCGAATATAGAAGAGGAGCAGAGGGGAAAGTCCGTATCGGACTTTCGGACGGCTCCTCTTTTTTTGTGTCGGAGGCGTCGGAGATCTGCGGGTTACTGCGCTTAGAATGCGTTGTCGACGCCAGTCTGCTTGCAGCCTTAGAGAACGAATCAGCACGATTCACCGCCAGAATGAAGGCAATAGAGCTGCTCTCGCGTCGCGAGCACAGCGGCAGGGAATTGCAGCTCAAGCTTAAAAAGCGCGGCTTCGACGCAGAAGTGATAGCTGTTGTTGTAGAAGACCTCTGCCGTGAAGGATATATTGACGATTTCCGATACGCGGAGCTTTGGGCCGCGAGCAGACTTCGTCGGCATCCTGAAGGGCGTCATCTGCTGTCGGCGGGCCTTCGAAAACGCGGAATCGACCGGCAGATTATCGCCCAGGTGCTCGATGATCTGCTCACAGAAGAGGTTGTGGACGCTGCTTTAGCACAAGCCCTCGAGAAGATCCGCAGGAATAGAACTCTGGATCCGGATTATCTCATGAAAAAAATGTCAGCTCGTGGATTTTCTTATCGACAGATTCAGGCGCATCTCCAAAATCTCAAATAATACCTTCAAAACGTTGACTCTGGGTTCCCTTGCATATAAGATTATTTATCTGCAGCAAGCTCGGGAGGGAACGCGTAGTGAGACAGGGGAAAAAGGTCAGAATTTTTTCTGCATTGGAAGTTGCTAATATCTGCGGTGTAGTTAACCAAACTGCAATAAATTGGATAAAAAATAAACATCTCAAGGCTTTTACCACACCTGGCGGGCAGTACCGGGTGTATGCTGAAGATCTGCATGCTTTTCTTGCCGAGAGAGGGATGCGAATCCCTGAGGAAATTGAGGAAATCACTGCCGCTGGTAGCAAATATCTGCTCATTGTCGAAGATGAAGAGAATCTCAACAACATGCTTGCCGAATTGTTCAAACGATCGGTACCAGGATATGAGATTATTCAGGCTCTTGACGGCTTTGAAGCTGGAAAGCTCATATCGGACAAAAAGCCATCGATTATAATCCTCGATATGAGCCTGCCGGGTATCGATGGGCACGAGCTTATTCGAAGGATTACTAGCGACGACAGCCTTAATAACCCGCGGATAATAGCAATGAGCGGCGTCTCCGCTGAAATTGGCGCCAAAGATAAAATTTTATCGGAAGGTGCGGAGTTGTTTCTGCCGAAGCCGGTAAACAACGCTGATCTGGTCGAGGCGGTAAATGCGCTCATTGAGAACAGGTCTACACGTGGGAAATAAACTTACCGTGCTCGTTGTTGAGGACGAAGATGCCATCAGATTGCCGCTGCGGGATTTTCTGGTAACCAAAGGTTACACCGTTGTCGTTGCTTCGGACGGTGCGGGGGCTATCGAGCAGCTTCTCGATCATGACATTGATGTTATTATCAGCGATTATAGAATGAGCGTTCTAGGCGGCCATTATTGGATTCGGTTTCTTGAACGATACTGCCCCGAAAAGAAAATTATCATTACCAGCGGGTATCTCGATTCCGATATAGAACACCCTTTTCCCCTTTTCAAAAAACCATTCGAGTTCCAAGATCTCTTTTTGAAGATCGAATCTATGGTACATGCCTGATTCCGAAACCAAAGCATTCCACATATCAGTACGCGGCAGGGTTCAGGGGGTGGGATTCCGCTATTCCGCCGCACGTGCCGCACGAAGTTTGGGCGTTCGCGGCTGGGTCCGCAATATGCCTGACAGCACCGTAGAGCTATTCTGCGAGGGCGAACCAAGTGCGGTTGACCGGTTCATCTCCTGGCTTGCTCAAGGGCCTCCAGGGTCAGCGGTGCGGCGGGTGGAGAAAAGGCCCGCGGCGGTTCAGGGCACCTATCGGTCCTTTTCTATTGAATACTAAATAAGCCGTCACGGAATGCTCCGTAACGGCCTTTTAATTGGACTATGGACCCGGTTAGCGGGTTATCGAATAGAAGGTATCAATTCCCGGATAGGAAGCGGTTCCTTCGAGGGCGTCTTCTATTCGCATCAGCTGATTGTACTTGGCAAGACGGTCGGATCGGGACATGGATCCTGTCTTGATCTGACCTGTTTCCAAAGCAACAACAAGGTCGGCGATGAAATCGTCGCTGGTTTCGCCGCTTCGGTGAGAGACGATAGCAGTATAGTTGGCTTTCTTCGCCATTTCCACCGCCTCGTATGTCTCGGTCAAGGTGCCGATCTGATTTACTTTAATAAGAATCGAATTGGCTATACCTTCTTTAATTCCCCGAGTTAGACGTTTTGTATTGGTAACAAATAAATCATCACCTACGAGCTGAATTTTCTTGCCCACTTTGTCGGTGAGCGATTTCCATCCATCCCAGTCGTCTTCGTCCATGCCGTCTTCAATTGAGATAATTGGGAATTTCTCGGTCCATTCCGCCCAGTACGACGCCATTTCTTCACTTCCGAGCTCGCGGCCGTCGGATTTTTTAAAGATATATTTTCCCTTATCCGCATCATAGAACTCCGAAGCTGCTGGATCGAGAGCGATGAAAACATTCTCTCCGGGTTTGTAGCCGGCTTTTTCGATACTTTGAAGAATTACTTCGCAGGCTTCTTCATTAGATTTCAAATTCGGGGCAAAACCTCCCTCATCGCCAACAGAGGTACTGTAGCCTTTATCTTTCAAAGTAGTTTTGAGGGTGTGAAAGATCTCAGCAACCATGCGCACACCTTCCCTGAACGATTCCGCACCGGTCGGCATTACCATGAATTCCTGAAAATCCACGGAATTATCCGCATGGGATCCGCCGTTTAGTATATTCGCCATTGGAACAGGTAGGACCGAGGTGTGATAGGTTCCAAGATATTTGAAGAGCGGTATACCAAGGAAGTCCGCCGCCGCCCGGGCGGTTGCCATTGAAACTCCGAGAATCGCATTTGCGCCGAGTTTCGCCTTGTTTTCGGTTCCATCGAGTTCAACCATAGTTCGGTCGATGTCTACCTGGTTCAGCGCGTCGAGGCCGACAAGCTCAGCTGAGATGGCGTTATTCACGTTCTCTACCGCGTTCAGAACGCCTTTGCCCATAAACCGGCCTTTATCGCCGTCTCGAAGTTCAACGGCTTCATGCTCGCCTGTGGATGCGCCGGATGGAACCATTGCTCTGCCGAGAGATCCATCTTCGAGGACAACATCTACTTCAACCGTAGGATTTCCCCTTGAATCGAGTACTTCTCTAGCCTCGATATACTCTATTACACTCATTATTTTCTCCTGAATATGGTATGCTTTGTCCTCCTAATATGTTCAGTATCATCGAGCCCTGTCAACCTAAGCAAATCTCAAAATGAACTATCTTTGCTAGGATAGAGTGCAAGTTCCAAGGGAATATCGTGTCTAATAGATCATTTTGAGAATTCCGTTGTCAACCATACAGTGCTTGACCCGACGATTCCTGTGGCCCTACAATAAATACGAGGTTCTTCACCCGATGAGATATTCCGCCCTATTTGGGAAAACGTTTAGAGAAATACCCCACGAGCTAAAATCTAAGAGCCAGATTCTCCTCGTACAGGGAGGATTTGTACGATTTCTAGGCCGCGGGCTTTATTCATATCTGCCCCTTGGTATCGAAGTGTTACGAAAGATCGAAAATCTTATGCGTGACGAGATGGTCGCGCTCGCGGGTCAGGAAGTGCGGGTTCCTCTCGTGAATCCACTTGATCTATGGCAGCGCGGCGGTCGGGAGGCAATGATTAGTAACGGGATGGCGCGGTTCGCTGACAGGCATGGCCGGGACCTTGTCCTATCACCGAGCCATGAAGAGGCCATGGTCGAACTTGTGCGAAGCGGGCTCAAATCCTATAGGGATCTACCAATATTCCTTTTCCAGTTTCAAACTAAATTCCGCGACGAAGAAAAGCCAAAATCCGGCCTTATCCGTGCGCGTGAGTTCGTCATGAAGGATGCGTACTCTTTTCATCGAACATACCACGAGCTGAATAATTTTTTTCCAAGGGTTTTCGCGGCTTACCAGAGAATTTTTGCGCGCTGCGGACTAAAAGCTGTAACAGCAGAGGGCAGTGTGGGATTTATGGGCGGCGAGAAAGCATATGAGTTTCTCATGCCTACCGATGAAGGTAATAATGTTGTTATCGTGTGTAGGAAATGCGGATACCAGGCGAATCAAGAAATAGCAAAATCCATTAAGCCGGTCGACGATGAGCCAATTCTAGAAATACAGAGCGCCGAGACACCGGGATGCACGAACATGGACCTTCTCGGTAAACAGTTGAAACTCCCCAAGAGCAAACTGGCAAAGGCTCTGGTGTACAAATCTCCTGAGAAATATATCATGTCGATTGTTCGGGCTGATTTTGAGGTGAGCTATGAGAAACTATCCGCCCTGCTCGGTGTGTCGGAACTTCGCCTCGCTTCAGGGAAGGAATTAATAAATCTCGGTTTGATTCGCGGTTATCTTTCTCCAATCGGCAAGCAGGATCTTTTCATCATCGCCGATGAATCGGCGGTACAGACTCCCAATCTGGTGTATGGGTCCAACACCGAATCCAGCCATCTGCTCAATGTTAACTACGGCCGCGACTACGAAGCCGATTTAACCGGGGATATTGCCCTGGCTAGAGCCGGCCATCGCTGCCTGCAGTGCCATGGCGAATTGAAAGAAGTTCGGGCTATAGAGCTTGGAAATATTTTCAAGCTGACAGATTTTTATTCTCGAGCCATGAATCTCTATTTTCAGGATGAAAATGGCAGTAAAGTATTTCCGCAAATGGGTTCGTACGGTATCGGTCTGGGAAGGTTGTTAAGCGCTGTTGTAGAGTCGAATCGTGATGAACGCGGCATCGCGTGGCCCGTGAATCTTGCGCCCTATATAGTATTTCTTATGGGAATAGGCAAAGCCTTATCTGTTAAGCGGGTGGTGGAACGAATTTATCATGAACTCGAGCCTTTAACGCTGCTGGATAACAGGCATGAATCACCGGGAGTGAAATTTAATGACTGTGACCTTATCGGAGTACCCCTGAGAGTTGTAATATCAGCCCGGTTGCTCGAAATCGGGAAAGCTGAATTGTATGAACGGAAAAGCGGGCAAACCAGGGAAGTAAATGTTGAAGATATACCGGGTATCGTTCTCAGGTATAGAGAGGAAGAAGTTTTAGATGGAAGTGAAACTAAGCCATGAAATAATTGATCAGATAATTTTCGGCATGGAAAACCAGGACAAGTTCTACGTCTTCAACCTCAGTACATGTGAGGTAAAAACCGAAGACGCAATAGTTGATGCGCAAAACGGGGAGGTTTTTATATCTCTGCCTGAGTGGAATTCGAGCAAGGGATTCCAGCTCATGGAGAAGTTTGTCGCGAACCTGAGAAATCCCGTTTATAGAGAGATATTGAGAGATTCTCTGTCCAGCGGCAAAGGTGTGTTCAGAAAATTCAAAAATGCGTTGAAGGAGAGGGAAGACATCGAGCGTCTTTGGTTTCAATATAAAGAACGGGAAATGCGGGAGTATGTCATTGAGTGGTTTTATCTCGTAAAAGAGGCCCAGAAGCTCGAAAGTGTAGAAGTTGAGGGAGATGACGAAACCACCGAGTTGGTTCTCAGTGATTTCCTGCTGGTTTATCCTGAGGAAATAGATTGGAGCACCTATCTCCGTCTGGATAGAGAGGCATTTGCGGGCAACCATTTGGAGATACCCGAGCCGGTGATTACCGCTTTGTACGAGGAATACGCTCGACAGCTATATGCGCCTTCGAGCGGGATTCTCAGAGCCGAAGCGCCGGATGGTGAGCTAGCAGGCTTTCTCTGGTATCGAGATGGAAAAACCGGCGATAAAACCGATAATGCTCCCGGATATGGACGGATCATTCAACTGCTGATAACGCCGGAATACCGTGGACTTGGGCTGGCCCGCACTCTCATCGACCGATATTTGGAAGACGCATTCCGCCGCGGTGTTGAGTGGGTGTTTATAGAAGCCGAGGGCGAAGCGATGGCAATTGCCGAGAAACTTCTCCTTTCCGGATTTGAGCGGCAATCCGCCGGTTTTAACCTGGACCTGCATCGATGGGGGATGGAGAATCTTTACTCCTGAATCTTCACCGGGATTTCACAGAAATCGGCAATATTCTGCACATTGTCCTCGAGCGCGGTAGTCGATCTGCTTTTCCGTATCTCGATTGTCGACGCTTTCCCCGAACTATTTTTATATCCGAATGAAGTGATCGAGCCATGCTTTGCGTGCCGGTCTACCGATTCGTCAAAGGAATCTCCCGAGGACCGTTTTCGGATAGGCCGGGGGTTTGCGCTGTATGATAGAATAAAATGATCTACTTCATCGAGTGATACCCGTTTTGTTATATATGGGAACAAAAGCCCCGATTGGTGTTCTATTACTCTTTCTGCTTTC
>JABGPX010000427.1 GCA_018644745.1 Spirochaetales bacterium | reverse complement strand
ATATCCGTCTCATGCACAATCGGGATTTCTTTTGCTGGTTCATTGATTGAATGCATTTTGCTCCCTGCATTAGCCGTCGGGAAAGTTACATATCTGCCGAATGAATTCTTTTGGCTTGCGTCGCAAATCTATTTACTAAATCATCAATTGCAAATTCTTTGTGTATGTTCAGATAGGAATATACCTTATTATTAAAGTTTTTATACCAATGTTCCGGAACACCCTTTTTGCCTACAATAGCGCCGATGATACTCCCTGCGGTGGCGGCGGTACAGTCGTTATCGAGGCCCATAGCTACCGTTTCAGATATAACTTTTGTCATATCATTACCGCCAATCATCAGCCCCCAGATAGTAAGCACCGCATTGTTTATCGTATGGACACGATGCATTCCTTTGTATCTGACATCTACCGCATCCCTCGCCTGTTTGTAATCATGAATATCCCTACCCGCTTCCAGCGCCCATCTTACTTCACCCGCGAGAGCGCTGTCGTGAGGTATTTCTGTTAGCCCGATTCTCAATGCTTCAACAGCATTGTCTACTGTAAATGCCGCAGATTGTGCCGCCGCAAAAAACATCTCTCCATAGATACCATTTCGTCTATGGCTGATATATGCATCGTTGTATGCCATTTGCGCGGCTTTTTCAGGATAGCCGGGAGCCATATAAGCAAATGGATCAGAACGAATATCCGCACCTATCCACTGATTGCATGGGTTATCTGTGTCCCCTATGAGCTCCGGTGAGACACCTTTCTCGATATTTTCTAGTGCGATTTTTTCAGCGGTACACGCGTACGGAAGGTATTTTCCCCAAGCTTCGGCAACATCAGCCACCCTAAACTCATTTCCATGATCTTCGACTATGAGCAGGCCCAATAATGTATACATAATATCATCATCAACCGGGCATCCGTCCATATGGTTTTGTGTATAGTCGCTGCATGGGCTCAAGTTATATCTAAGACTATATGGCTTTAAAGCATTGGACCAATAATTTTGCGGAGGGAACGCGTCACCGTTATGCTTTGCCCAATTCTCCATCTCATCAATTGGCCAGAATTCTACAATCGATCCTAATACGCATCCGGCAAGCCGGGAATATAGCGCACCTGTCAATTTTTCTCTATACACATCTTCATCAAAGGTATTCCAAATTTTCCTCGGACCCTGCGGCCGTTCTTGATGAATCAATGTAATATCATCCGGCTCTTTTTCTTCTATGCTCTTATCTATTGGGAGTGCTCTTATTTTATCAACACAATCCTTCAAGGCTTGTTCAGCTTCATCCAAAATTTTTTCAATTCCGTCAGAGCCAAGCTCGTGCTGATATTTAGCGTACAAATTTACCGAATCTACTATTGATTTCAAACTTTCGGTTTTTGCGAGTCCGGGATAATTGCTATATTGCTCCATATGTTTCCGTCCTTTTATATTGGGAATTGGCTCGGTTGCATCATCATGAGTTCAACATCGCCCTGCGTAAGCGTACCCGCGTCGCGGCCAATGATCTTTGCGGTCCTTTGACGTCGACCTTGAAACTCATCTGGTGTAAAACCTTTTGAATAGTAACCATTCCATGGTGAATATTGAGGCACGAGACACTGGATGAGTCAAGGGTGATAATTAAGCGGTGAATGATCGGAAGCATGGCGGTAATGGCGACAGGATTTGTGGAAAGCCTGCATTATATGATGACGGACACTCTCATGTATACTTCCATCGAGAAAAACCTTTACATCAGATTCATAAAACCCTAGTATTACTCTAGAGAATAATGCAAAAGCCGTCGTTTCCAAGAAAGCCAATAATTCTCATCTACGTGATGTTGTTCATTATATGCTCGGGCTTTCTCGCTCACGGAAAAGCAGTCACTGAGAAACAGGGTATTGAGAAACTGATAGATGGCTGGTCCTACAGATGGGGGCAATCCCCCGTGGGCACCGATGGCCGCCTT
This sequence comes from Spirochaetales bacterium, assembly GCA_018644745.1. Next base: position 6,338 of record JABGPX010000427.1, on the reverse strand, counting down.
CTCTGGACCCATGACAACTCTTCTTCAGAATGGTCCGAGATGTCGTTGCCGGCATGGGCGCCGGATCGGAACAGTAATGAGTTCCTCTGGCAAAGAATAAATCTAGGCGCGGCTTTTCCTGACGCAAGATCAAGCGTCAGAAACCCGGTAATTTTTTTCCAAGGGATATATCTGCACTTCGAAGCATATTTGGACGGGAAGATGCTGTACGCGACAGGAGATCTTAATACGGCTGAGAAACTTCCGGTCAACAGCTCGCCCTGGTTCATTATCCCCTTGAGCCCGGATTTTGCCGGAAAGACTCTTGCACTGAGAATTTTCTCCTCGTACTATCTTGCCGGGATCACCGGAGTTCCAGTATTAGGATCTGAGTCTGATATAATGAGATGGATGATTGCCGGTGATATCGATCAAATTGTCGTCGGCGCAGTCTGTTTGTTCTTATCTATTTTTGCTTTTATCATCTTCTTCAGCGTCGGTAGACTCAGAGAGTACCTCTACTTCGGCATTTACTGTTTTTGGATCGGCATCTACACCATTCGATACACTAACATTACTCAACTGGTTTTTGGTGCCGACAGCTTTTGGTTTCTGCTGTGGCTCATTGCGATTTTTGTAATTCCAATAGGCGCCATCGGATTCCTCGCTGAGATTTTCAAACCTTTACTCAGATCCTTTATGCGTACGCTCATTATTTTTCATGTTGTTGTTTCTTTGGCGATTATCATCCTTGGGTTGGCACTACCGGATCAATTCGGCACTTTCAGCATGATCGCTCTGAGAGTCCTTTATCTATTTTACTACGCCGTTATGATAACCCAGGCGAGTCTTGCGTTAGCAAGGAAGAATCGCGACGCTCTTCTTCTCTTAATTGGATTACTTTTTCTTGTCGCTTTTGGATTGGGGGATGTTCTTATTGCGCTTGGATTGCTGCCGCCGACTGCACCTGTGGCGCATTACGGCATGTTTTTTCATATTATTATTGTGTTCATAATCCTTTCACGTCGGCTGGTGGTTATTTACCGGGCAGAAAAACAGTATTCCAATGAGCTCAAGATGATGCACATTGAGCGGGAACAGATGATTGCTGAGCTCCACGACGGCATAGGCGGCTTAATGACCAACATCAACCTTGCAGCTGAAATTGCCCGTGTTAGAAATACTGATGAAATGGACAGCCAAACATTCTCGACAATTTCTACTCTCTCGAAAAGTGGTTTGTCAGAGATACGAAGTTTTATGCAGGCTCTGGATGACGATGAAAAGAGCTGGGATTCTGTTGTCGCAGACTTTCGATTATTTGGTGTACGAGTACTAAATACACAGAGTATCGGTCTTTCCTTTTCATCCGATATAGAAAAAGGAGTACCGAAAATCGGCAGCCTAACCTATCTCAACCTGGACAGGGTGTATCGGGAAGCACTTACAAATGTGGTTAAACATTCCGAAGCCGGGTCTGTAACTATAAGCTTTGTCGTGAAACCTGTACTAATTATTCTTACTATCGCCGATGACGGAAAAGGACTTAAAGATAATCGAAACAAGGGCCGCGGAATGAGAAACATGGCTCAAAGAGTCTCCTCCATTGGAGGAAAGCTCACTATTGAGCAGGATAGAGGGACCCGCTTACTCATAGAGGTGCCCCAAAAATACCCATAGCGGGTGGTAACAAAGAGAATTAATATCATTGATAATTGGAACAAAGGTAAAAACAGTGGTGCGTATAGTAATTGTCGAGGACAACGATCTTCTCCGAAATAACCTTCAGATCCTGCTAGAGGGTGAGAAAGGTGTTTCAGTTGTAGGTACCTATCCCGACGCAGAGGACGCTCTGGAAAATATTGATGATATCCCATTTGACATTCTTCTCGCCGACATCGGCTTACCTGGACGCTCAGGCATCGAACTGATTGGGGAAGTGAAGAGCCGCTATCCCGACGTCGACATACTTGCCCACACGGTTTTTGACAATAGGGGCACCGTGTATTCAGCCATTAAGGCGGGTGCTTCGGGATATATGCTTAAGGGATCGAGCCCCAGGGAGCTTATCGAGGCGCTTCACAGCCTGCATCACGGGGGTGCACCGATGAGTCCAAAGATTGCGCGGGCAATTATCACCGATATGCAGGACGGAAGTGAAAAGGAACATTACATTCTCAGTCCACGGGAAACCCAGATTTTGAAAGGCCTGGAAGACGGATTTACTTACGCAGAGCTCGCCGAGCAATTCAACATCAGCTCTCACACGGTTCACTCTCACATCAAAAATATTTACGAGAAACTACATGCCCGCGGTCGTCAGGATGCCCTTGTAAAAGCGCGTAAGAAAGGAATTATTTAGCATCCTTTCCCAATCCCCGAAAAATACCCACCACCGGCGAATTAAATCCTCGTAAAGAAAGCTGAAGATAGTATCAGGCTCTCCAAGTTTTTAATTTGGTGGGCCGAAAAAAGATCTTTGCTTGGAGGCTGACAATATGACACGGAATAATACCCTTTGGACGAGACATGCCGGAGAGAGTGGAGCTATCATTTTCGCGTGTGTATCTGCAATCCTGTTCTTGGCAAGCTGCACATCTCCATTATTCTTCTATGGTGTCGATGTGACTCCATGAGGAATGTAGAAATAGGGGCTTGAGGATTTCCAAGCCGGAGTTGTTCTATATGAACGGCTCCGGCTTTTTAAGTCATGTCTGTGACATCGGGGAGGTAGAGTTTTGTTCCTTGGATAATCTGGTATAATCAATCCACATACCCTACAATATTGATCATATAATGAAATAGGGGTGAACATGATTGATTATACAGATCAAGACACGGGCAAGAAAACCAAAAGTAAGAACGCAAAAAAATGGCTTATTTTAATCGGCGGATTGCTTTCGATTATTCTGATTCTCATCGGACTGGCACCCGCGAACCTGACAAAACCTCTTCTCGACCGTCGCGGCTGGATAAAGGAGGGGTATTTTTATTACGGGCCAAAAGGTCCCGTTATGCTCAGTGCTCTTTCGCATACAGTCGATTCTACCTCATCTACAAGAGGACAGACAAAAACCACCACTTCTTCATATTCCTGGCTTGTCTCGATTAATTTAACCGACGGATCTCGACTCGCACGAAAAGAATTTACGAAAAAGGTGGATTATCAAAACCATGATCCAGTAAGGTTCCTCGGGCATACAGATGATTTTATTTGGACTATCAGTGAAGGTGCTGGTCTACATGGTCGCGATCCGTATACCGGCGAAATTCTCATCAGTCAGGAAAACATCTTAGAACAAAACTCGAGCCTTACGCTTCCGAGTTTCGTCGAATCAATTCGTCAGAGTTATGGGGAGTTTTCAAATTATATTTACGACTTTGCCGGCAAGGGCATGCTCGTTGAGACATCCGCCGAAAAATATTTCTTAATCGATGCGGTGACCCTAATTGCCGAACCAGCTGCTCTTGATGATATCAAGCCGAGGTTAGGAATTCGACACGGATTTCAGCTATCAAAAAACACCGGTCAGCTGAGCCTGCACACATCCGGTATTTTTTACACCGAGGGAGATTTCCCCTACAGGCTTAATCCGGAAATATCATTTCACGACGCTTTTTTTGTAATAGATGAGACGCTGGATGACTACCTCCGTATTACAGAACCCGACAGCGTATTGGTGACGTATAGCGAAGACTACTCGGAAAATTCTCGGGAATTTTTAGCAAGAGTGCGTGTCGACGGATTTAGGGTTTGGGCTACCGACCTGTTTGCCCGGGTTGAAATAGCAAGTATAAATGATGGATTAATCTACGCGGTAGCAGGGGGCGTCCTGTTCAACATCGACAGCCTCGATGGCACGGTTTTGTGGATGCAGAGCGGAGACAAAAAACCCGCGGATACCAACACGACAAACACATCGGATGAAATTCCGAATCAACCAGACTTCTCCAGACCCGAGCCGCTATACATGTTTTCACCTGAATCCGTGGTTCCCGGTCTCCTTGTACTGGCAAATTATGAGGGAGAAGGTAATTATTATCCTGCTACGGTTCTTGAAATAACCTCGGATGATGCTTTTGTTGTTATGTATCTTGACGGCGGTATTGAAACAGTAGCTTTAGATGCTCTGACCCAAGATGATCTTAGGCCGGGGGCGGTTGTTGAGATTTTACTTAACGACAGCTGGATTCCAGCCTTTGTCTCCCGGCGTTCAGGTACATCTCTTGGGTTGGAATTGCCCGGCGGCTCCTCATCGTGGGCATCGCTGATTCTCACTCGGCGAAATCCTTCCTGGGGACGGATAAGCCGCTTAGAGGGGGTAAAGACATCCACCCCCCTCTCCCTCACTCGCTATGGTGAATCTTCAGACTATTATTTTTCATCTGTGCCGGAACCGAACCAAACATCCGCGACAGTTCTCTATCTGGACGGTACCTGGGAATCCCGTGATAGCTCCGACATTATTGAGGGTTCTATCCAAAGGGGTGACCCGGTAACATGGATTAAAGGATCTGAACAACTTGATGCAAAGCTTGATTATATCCTTGGCCTAGTCGCGCTGCTCTCACTAAACAATGGTGAGAAGCAATGGGCGTCACTTGCACATATTTATATCACCAGGAGCCGCTAGGGAAATGAAGAATAGAGTTTCATATGTCCCCGCATTAGCTTTTCTACTCATTTCTGCAGCCTCAGCAAGATCTGAAATCCCGGCGCCGACAATCGAACATTATTACTCCGCGTACGACTCATATTTAAACGGCGTTGTCGATAGCAAGGAGTTTGATATACCTCTCGAGATTTTCCTTTCCGAACTCAGGAATTTCGATGATCCGGTTGAAGCCGCTTACTGGCGAGGTAGAGTTTCGTTACTTCGCGGAATGGCGCACATCGAGTCAGGCAATCACGACGACGCGGAGAGATATCTGGATGAAGCGGTAGAAATTGCGGAGGAAATGATAGCCGGACTCGATACCGAGCGAGGGACCTGCCTGAAGGCCGACGCAAAGGGCAGGATTCTGATAATAAGAGGTCTTCCCTATAAAATCAGCCATGCCGGCGAAGTTCTGAAGCTTGCCGAAATCGTGCTGGAGATAAATCCGGAAAACGTCCGCGCATTACTGCTAGTTGCATTAAGGCGGGTCAACGCACCGAAGATATTCGGCGGAAATCCGGAGACTGGCATCGAGATTCTCGAGCGGATATTGAGCAGACCGGACATCGACGAGACCGTCAGCCGGCAGGATCAATTTTGGTGCCTTTTAGCACTTGGAGAAGCCAACGCAAAAGCCGGCAGGAATAATCACGCGCGGACTCATTATCAGAACGCCCTCTTTATGTATCCGGGAAATTCGGAAGCTCTCGCGTTGCTGGGCGAGCTTTGAACTATGACGGGAGCGGGGCGATGCACTATGCAAACACCGGCTATTTTGGGACAGCTCCATTTGGCAAAACCATGCATTTTATATTCGAAGAAGGAATCGTGGCCTAAGACGGCCAAAAGTGGATGATCTACAACGAAGGCACCGGCGGACTTCATGAAGAATCGCTAGAGCCCGCTGAGCCGGTTTATGTTCCTTTCTATAGGTATTTTACCCGGATACTCGAAGGCGATTCCGACTATCGCCCAAAGGTCTATGAATATGCCGTAGATACGGCTCGCGCGCACGCGATATATGCGAGCTCACGGGCGGATAAGGAGATTAACGTTCTTGAGCCACTCTGGGATATGACGGATCTTCAATACCTACTATAGGAACGCGGAACGAGGCGATTTGTTCACCTATACTATCGGCGATGATTTGACATTGTCCAGTAAATAGATTAGTATTCGACTTACTGGACAACGAATGGAAGAAAAGCTATTTCACTCCGATTTCCGCTATTTCACTACGGATCTCCTGATGGATCTCTTCAAAGAGTACCGGGCACCCAGGGATAAGATTAAAAATCTCTGCCGCTCGGGTGACTTAATCCGGGTTAAGCAAGGCTTTTATATCACCGGAGCAAAATACCGACGGCAGTATTCACGTGAAGTCCTTGCCGGCATGCTCTATGGACCTTCGGCGATTTCTTTTCAGTATGCTCTATCATATTACAATCTGATTCCCGAGCGGGTAGAACAGGTAACCTCTGTCTGTTTCAAGAGAAACAAAACGTTTCACACTTCGGTTGGGACCTTTCGCTACGCTTACCAGGCACCGGGTGTGTATCCTGTGGGTATCCAGTACATACGGAGCTCGCTAGGAAATTTTCTCATTGCCGGTCCGGAAAAGGCCCTGTGTGACATGGTGCGTTCGGTAACATTCCAGGATGCCTCAGAAGTAACCGGGTATCTGCTCGAAGAACTGCGCAT
>JABGPX010000564.1 GCA_018644745.1 Spirochaetales bacterium | reverse complement strand
AACCCTTTCCCTCGATTCTGAAGGGAGAAACCGCATCCCTGCGGCACGATTCCGGTACCAAAGCCCATATAGTTGCTATTGATAAATGAGCAGCCGTTCCCATCACGATCAGCCGTAGAAAAATACACAGTGTCTCCGCCGGTTGCCGCAGGGGCAAAGCTGCCTGGGTCTACCTGAGGGATTCTCACATTTCGATCAATCATCGCCGCTCGGTTCGCGGCATAACTCTTTGAGAGCAGGTCTTCGACGGGAACCGGCGAAATAGCCGGATCGGCGACATACGCCCCCGCGTCGGCGAAGGCGAGTCGCATCGATTCTATCAGCAGATGATATCGTGTACATCGATCGACCGCCCTGAGATCAAATTGGCTTAGTATGTTGAGCCCGATCAGCGCCGCGATTCCCTGACCGTTCGGCGGGCACTCCCAGACAGTGACACCTTTGTAGTCCACTGATATCGGATCGATCCACTCCGTGGTGTGCTGCGCGAGGTCGGCCATCGACAACACCCCGCCTTCCTGCTGAACCGCGGAAACGACTCGCTCGGCGATCCACCCCGAGTAGAATGGCGCCGCCCCTTCCTCTGCCATGGTGCGAAGCACCGCGGCGAGTCCCAGGTTTTTGAAAACTTCACCCGGCCGCGGTCCTCTTCCGTTTATCATCAATTCGCCGCCGTGAGGGTAGAGTGCAAGCTGTTTTTCCGCGCCGCGTCCCCACCAGTTAGCCGTGAGCTGTCCGACGGGAAAGCCATTTTCGGCGAGGTCTATTGCCGGCTCTAAAATTGATGACATTGGGAGAGAACCAAATCGCTCAACCGTATCAACCCAGCCGGCAGGAGCTCCCGGCACTGTAACCGTGTGGGCATGATAGCTGGGGATTTCTTTCTCAAATCCCTGATCTTGAAGCAAAGTGAGATTGAGTTTTCCGGGAGATCGGCCGGATCCATTCATCGCGTACACCCGTTTTTCGGCGGCGCTGTAATATAGACAAAAACAATCGCCGCCCAAACCGGTAGAACACGGCTGGGTAACCTGCAGCGCCGCGGCCATGGCGACCGCCGCGTCGGCCGCGTTGCCGCCCCGCCGTAGTATCTTCACCCCCGCGGCGGTCGCTTCAGGCTGACTGGATGCGGCCATGCCTCTGCTCGAGAAAATAGCCGAACGTCGTGAATTATATTCGAAACTCGAGAGAAATTTCATTTAAACCGCCTTGGTGAGTTTTGCGGTAATACCGGGGAGGAATCCCGAAACGAATAGCTGCCACGGATGGTAAAAAATAAGCGGGAGCAAGGCTATCCCTAGAATCTCGGGATTACTCGCGAAAAACGTGCTCAGAAGGGGAACTCCCATCGCGAGGGTTTTTTGCGGCGCCGCGAACAAAATCGATATGATATTTTCTGCCGGGAATTTCATCAGCTTAGCCCCGGCAAATGCCAAACCCAAAAGAGCAACAAATGCGACTGCAAGATAGATAAACGGTACTATCATACTTTCGAGATTATTCAGAAAGTCCGGGTTCTTTGCGGTCTTCGCGAATGCAAAGAATAGAATCATGAGAATACATAGGTTACTCAGCACTCCCAACGGTATCTTGTTTTTATCAACGCCGGCTTTGATATGTTTCCTCAGGACTTGGCCGATTACGATTGGAAGCAGCATCTTGAACCCAAGGCTCTGCAGGATCGCGAGAAGCTCGGAAAGCGGCAGCGCCTTTCCTGTGCTGCGCATCAATGCTGAGAGTATCAGCGGAGAGACTATCACGCCCATGACATTGGCAAGGGCTGCGTTAAACATAGTTGCCACGACATTGCCTCCCGCTATCTGAGTGAAAATTATACAGCTCGAGATGGTTGTGGGTAGGCAAGCCAGGGCGTAAATGCCGATTACCAACTGCCCGTCTAATGTCTCTTTAAACGGCAGTGAGGTGACATAAAAGAATAGAGGATTTACGACGAAAATGAATATCTGTATATAGAGGTGGATCCTCACGTCTCGCATTCCCGACTTTATCGATTCCGACGGCAGCTTCAGACCGGAAATCAAGAACAGCAGTACGATGAGAGCGGTGCTGAAAATGGAACCCGTGTTAAGGACCACGCCGACGTTCGGGATGAGAAAACCAAGCATCAGTACAAGAAAAATACCGATGACAAACCAGTTCTTTATGACGGCCATAATCAGACGGACATAATCAGGAAAGTTTGAAACGGCTGATGGCTTGATTCAGTATATTGATAGATGAGAGGTTGCTCTCCGCGTGATCATGAATCGCCTGAACCGCTTTTACCACATCCGAGTCGCCGGCAATTTGTTCTTCTGCGGCGTTGTCAATTTCGGTGGACACCGCTACCAGGTGTTCTATCAGTTCCTGAAGCTGCTTGCTCAGGCCATCCTGATCTATCGCCTCCTGCCGGATGTTGTGAGTTGCCTCCACCACCGATTCTACCGCGGATACTATCTGCACCGCGCCCGAAGACTGTTCCTTCATGGCCGCGGAAATCTCCTGTACGATGCCTGAGGTTGCCTTTGTATCCTCGGATATTCTATTCAGCGCCGAATTGGCCTGCAGGGAAAGCCGTACCCCGTGGCTGATGCGGTCTATCATCGTGTCTATATAGTTTATTATGTGCTTAGCTTGCTCGGTTCCGTCTTGGGCAAGTTTTTTTACTTCATTTGCGACCACCGCGAATCCCTTTCCTTCCTGCCCCGCGTGAGCCGCTTCAATAGCGGCGTTCATGGCAAGCAGATTTGTCTGCTCATTCAAATCTTGTATCATGCCAACTATCTGACTCACCCGTTTCGAAGCATCTTCGATTTCCTGAATTGACGCGATTGTATTTTCCACAGATTTTTCGCCGTCGTGGGCTACAGACTCGAGACCGCCGGCTTTGAGATCGGCCCGGTCCGCGGCATCGCTGACCGAGCGTATATTAGCCGCCATTTCTTCTATTGAGCTTGAAGTTTCTTCAATAAAGGTCGCCTGGCTTTCGACATTCTCGGTTATGCTCCCGATAGCTTCAAATAGCTTACCAAAGTGCCGCTGGGCGTCTTCTGCCAAATCCTGCTGACGGCCGGTGTTCTGTTTCACCTGCTTGGCCGATGCAAGCATTTCCTCAACTGAGGCGGACGCTTGTTCGAGAGAATCGTGCATGTTCATTGAGGATTGTGAAACCTGACTTGATACATCTGCCACCTGGGTGAGTAAGGCGTTCAATTTCAGAATAAATTCGTTGATATGATGAGACAAGTCTCCTATTTCATCGAATTGAGTAATTGGGATTCGTTGTGTAAGGTCTCCGTCGCCATCCAGGATGTCCTGCATCTTCCGGATTATTCGCTGCAGTTGATTTCGTGTTTCAGAAGACGATGCGAATTGTACTCCGAATACCACGGTTATAACCATAAAGAACAGAATGATGAAGGTGTTTCGCGCTGTATCAAAGCGCGCGTCCGAGGTATGTCTATCCATGGGAAACACAATCTGATCGGGACTCAATTGAAGACGAGATGATTTCGTGGCAAGAAGACGGGATGTTTCCGCTTTATAAAACTCTTCAACTTGTTCAGTTGAAAGATTTTCCTTGAAGCCCTGTTCCAGCGATTCCGCGTAGAGTGCCTCCTGTTGAAGAGTAAAGGCGTGGTTTGTATAAAAAAAGAGCATTGAGTAGGCGGCAATAAATAAAGTGGTGATCAATCCCCGCTGCCGGATGCCCTGCTCCTTCTTTTCTCCTTCCATGCTTTCTATTTTTAGCAGCTCGCGGGGGCCCGCGAAGATGATGTTGTTTATTGCTATCTGCGCAAGCGCGTAAACCGCGGCGCTAGACAGGTTGAAAAACAGCTGCATGAGCCTGTTGAGCTCAAGAGCGACGCCGATATTTTTCATGAGAATGAGATCCAGAACATACCCAATGCCAAAACCGAGGAGATTCACCCCAAGTATAAGGTTTCGGAAATTTCTGATTCGAGATTTGGTCTTTCGGATTTCATCCGATTCGACAGCCTCTCCGGCCTCGAGCCGCAGTAATACCTTTTGAATTATGTGGGCTCGAAAAAAAATCAATGCTGCAAAAATTAGCAATACCGGCATTACTCTTGTTCCCATATAGGAGGCAAAGCTTGATGCGAAGTCGGCGAATGCTCCAGTTTCTAATAGGATCGCGTCTCGTATGTAGTTGTATGCCTGAACCAAAGTAAACGCGGCGAGGATAATGGCCGTGCTGTTTAAAGTCACCAAAATCGACATATTTTTCGTTTTCATAGGTCTACATTTATAGGTTCTATTTCTATACAAGTCAAGGAAATGCTTGAATGTGAGGCAGCTCTCCGGGCGAAATTACGCATGTTCCGGAGGTGGGGAGTGACTAAGTTGAGTTTTCCATATAAAGTTCCCGGCAATGAAAAAAGGCGCAATCAGTTCCGATGTCCTTCTTCTTATTACCGCAGCGATATGGGGATTTGCCTTTACCGCGCAGCGGTTAGGGATGGATCATATCGGACCATTTCTCTATACCGGAATTAGATTCCTTCTTGGCGCTCTCGTGCTGCTCCCACTCCTCGCGGCGAGGAAAAAGCCGCCTAACGATGCAGAAAGAAAAGAGCCGCCCCGCCGGCAGATCCTGCGTATCGGCGCTGTCGCCGGTTTCTTTTTGTTTTTCGGCGTAACCTTCCAGCAAATAGGTCTTCAATACACCACTGCGGGAAAGGCAGGATTTATAACCGGCTTGTACGTAATTCTCGTTCCAATTCTCGGTATTATCTGGCGGCAGCGTTCACACGGAGGAACCTGGGCAGGAGCAGGGCTTGCAGTTGTCGGCCTGTATTTTCTCAGTGTCACCGAGGGATTTCGAATTGGATCCGGAGACCTGCTTGTTCTTGCAGGCGCCTTCTTCTGGGCGTTCCATGTGCACATCATTGGGAAGTTTGCGAAAACATTAGACTCCGTTAAACTCGCGATCTTCCAATATGTTTTCTGCGGTATTATCAGTCTGATCGTCGCAATTATCATCGAACCTGTTGAAATGGCGGCAATTTTGAAGGCAGCTTTGCCCATCGCTTATGGCGGCATCGCTTCGGTCGGCATCGCGTATACCCTCCAGGTTATCGCACAGAAAACCGCACCGCCTGCGCACGCCGCGATTATAATGAGTCTGGAGGGAGTATTTGCGGTAATCGGCGGATACTTGTTCCTGGCGGAAGTACTGGCGTTTCGCGGGATATTCGGCTGCTCTCTCATGCTGCTAGGTATGCTGATTTCCCAGGTAGCCGTAACTCGAGCAGCGAAAAAAGATAAAGTGGAAATTGCTATTTCTTCAGCAGAGTAAACATCTCTCCAATTGTGTGAACCACGTAAGTAGGTGTTGTCCCCAGAGGAACCGGATTTTTTTGAGGGTTATACCAGCAGGTATCTATTCCTGCATTTATTCCCCCCCGGATATCCGATGACAGACTGTCGCCAATCATCAATACATCCGCTTTCTCCTGGTGATTTAGGTTTTTCAGTACCAGGTCGAAAATTTCCGCCTGCGGTTTCTGCCATCCAACTTCTTCAGAGATTATTATGGTATCGAAGAACCTTTCGGTTTTGGTCTTAGCGATGCGCGACCGCTGCACCGCGGAGAATCCGTTGGTCAGCAGAGCGAGAGTGTAGCTGCTATTCAGTTTTTCTATGAGATCCATGGCTCCTTCAAGCATGAACCCGGCCTGGCCGAGATGCTCAAGATATCTAACGCCTATTTCCGCCCCATCTTTGTCTTTCGCGTTTAATTTTGATAGGAGCCGACGAAAACGTTCTACTCTCAGAGTATCCCGATCGATCTCTCCCCGTTCATATTCTTTCCAGAGCCGGCCATTTACCTCGCTGTAGAGATCGATATGATACGGTGCCTGATACGGAATCCCTGCCTCAGTGAGTGCCAGCTCGAGAGCATATGCTTCACCCCGCCGGTAATCAAAAAGTGTTTCATCTGCGTCAAATATCAGTACCTGGTAGTTTTTCATCGTTTTTAATATCCTTTCGTATAATCGAGTATTCATTCGTTTTTTTTATGTTTTTGGTAATCACCAGGTGACACATAGTAGCCAAAATTGAGAAATGTGCAACCTTCACCTCATGCCTCGACATATGGCTTCCGCGGATTCTCCAATAGTAGATTTTCTGATAACGTACCTCTTACACGGGGAATTACGATCAGGAAGCTAACAAGATTCCGATCACAAGGACGGCGAGGCATGAAAATAGAGCTTGATAGGCTATACAGCGATAAGCATATCGACCGGCGGGTAATGGATTGGTTTATTCCCGAAGCGCCAAACGGTGATGGAATCCTCTTTATCCACGGCGGGGGATGGAGTGGAGGCAACAAAGAGAGCTGGCATGAAGTCGCCGAACATTTTAGTGTTCTCGGATATACCTGCGCCTCCGCGGAGTATCGCCTTATTCCGCAAACCGATTTTGATGGGCAGTTTACCGATGTTCGCCTGGCTGCTGCGGCGTTTCGCGGAAGGGCGGGGGAATTAGGATACGATGAGAACAGGATTGCAGCGGTAGGATCGTCGGCAGGAGGACATCTGGTTGCCATGCTGGGTACTCTCCATGCTGCCGATAAACTCGGATCGAGCCCGGGAATAAACGGCGAATTGAGCCGTATAAACGCTGCGGTGTGTTACTGTCCTGTTACGGCGGTATATGATACTGCCACAATTCCCGGTTTCTTCACCGATACGGTGAGAAGCATGCTCGGAGGGGAATATACCGACAATCCGGAGCTCTTTCATCTGACTACACCGGTCGATCGTATTGACGGCACCGAGCCGCCCTTTCTGTTTATGCATGGAGACGAAGACGAGTTGGTGGATTTACGCCATTCGACAGAAATGCATCGGAAATTGCTGGAATCCGGTGGCGAATCGCGTCTCGTGGTAATTCCCGGTGCCCCTCATGGATTTGGATACGGAGTTACCACGGAATTCCAGAAACTAGGGCTACGGCATATAAAATTGTTCCTGAAAAAAAATTCTTCGATAAAAACTTGACGTCCCGCCGGACCTGGCTTATACTCCTATTGTACTAATGGTATAGTACAATAGGAGATGAAAAGAGCGCATATGCCTGCTGAAAGACAGTTGAGTTCGCTTAAGTTTATCCTCGATCCCACCGGGGGTGTACCTTTCTACCGTCAAATCATCATGCAGGTTGAAATGGCTATCGCCGATGGCAGGATCCACTCGGGAGCCCAACTACCGACTGTAAGAGCCCTTGCGGTTGATCTTCAGATAAATCCCAACACGGTAGCCCGTGCGTATAACGAGCTGGAAATCCGAGGTATCGTTAATACACAGCAGGGTACCGGAACTTTTATCAGTGAAAAAAAAATCGATCTCACTACAAAGGAACGAGATGAAATTCTCGCCGGACTCGTGCGCTCATTTATAGCAAGTGCTTCATCGTATGGTTTTACCATCGATGAGGCGGTAGTGCATCTAACGAATATAAAGGAGGAAGCGGGAAAATGAAGATAATAAGTAAGCTTACACAACAACCGAGCCCCCTCGCGGAACAGCTCAGTCGGTCACACGGCGCCAAACAGAAAGGACATTTCAGGTTTAACACCATTTCCGCCTTGGTATTATTGATTTTCATTGCATTTGGGTTGGGTCTTCAGGGACTGGTCGGGGAGATCCCTGATGCGACAAGTACAGCGTACGTCGCCGCGGGTGTACTCGCGGGAGCCGCGGTGCTGTTTGTTCTTCCCTACTGGCCAGTCGTAATAGCAATTATAGCGGCGCTTTGGGCGGTTATGCCGGTTGCTCTCTCCACGGATATGCAGTTAGCCGCCGTAATTTTGACTTTTGGTTTTCTCATCGCACCGGGGTTTGAGGTGATTAGCCAATGGGACAAGATCGTCGTATTGAGACTTGGAAAATTCCACAAGATTAGGGGTCCGGGTGTTTTGATTCTTTTCCCGCTCATCGATTCGGTGGCCGGGTATGTAGATACGAGGATTCGGGTCACCGACTTTTCGGCTGAGAAAAGCCTAACTAAAGATACGGTTCCCGTCCATGTCGATGCGCTGGCATTCTGGATGATTTGGGATCCGGAGAAGGCGATTCTCGAAGTTCAGGATTTCGAGCAGGCGGTATCGCTCAGCGCGCAGACAGCTCTTCGTGCCAGTATCGGAACGAGTGATCTCGCTACTCTGCTCAGCGAACGTGAGCGGCTTGGCGAGGAGATACAAAAGATCGTCGATACAAAAACAAATCCTTGGGGCATTACCATAATCTCCGTGGAATTCAAAGAGATACTTATTCCCAAGG
>JABGPX010000562.1 GCA_018644745.1 Spirochaetales bacterium | reverse complement strand
TTGAACCAGGTCGTTCAGCAGAAAAGGAACCCTCATTTACACAAACCAGATAATTTGTTATATTGTTGTCGACGATCCGCTTCAGATCAGGCGGCTTCGCGGGTCAAGATTACAAAGACAATAATGAGGTAACTGCAACATGGTATTGCCATTGGATGAACTTATAAGTGACGACAGCAATGTTTATGAACTTACCTGCGCAGCAATCCGCCGTGCTTCGCAGATCACCCTCGCAGGGGATGAGGAAATTGTAGAAAACGACGGGAAGATAGTATCCATCGCGTTGAAGCATATCCTCACAAAAAAGGTTGAATACCGCCTCGAACCGCTCGATTAATACAGACACCCTTTCAGTCATACTCATTTTCGGTCCAACCGGCGTTGGAAAGACAGGACTTCTGTCTAGGCTTTTTCCCGGCCGCGGCGAGATAATCAATGCCGATTCCATGCAGGTCTATCGGGGTATGGACATCGGCACCGCAAAGCCGGATTCTGAGCTGCTTCGGACTCTCCCTCATCATCTTATCGATATCAGGGATCCTCAAAATCAATTCAACGCTGGAGACTTTGTAGATGAGGCGGATCGGCTCGTACACGAAATATCCTCCAGAAAAAGCCTTCCGGTTATCTGCGGAGGAACTGCCTTTTATTTCAGGAACTTCATCTATGGACTTCCGAATACTCCGCCGGGGAATGAGGAGACCCGCGACCGGATTCAGTCAAGAATCGACGAGACCGGTCTGTCCGGGGCGTACGCGGAACTGCAAAAGCTCGATCCGGTCGGAGCAAAAACCATCGGGGAATCGGACACCTACCGGATAACCCGCGCTCTCGAAGTAATTGAAGTGAGCGGAAAGCCCTTCTCGAGTTTCAGGGTCTCTTCGACTCCGCGGAGCGAGTTCCGTATGCTGATCATCGGGCTAGATCGACCGAGGAATGAGCTTTACTCGCGAATTAATCACAGGGTAGCAGAAATGTTTCGCGTGGGGCTAGCCGAAGAAGTGGCGAAACTCATATCCGGCGGATGTGCGGCCCGGGATCCGGGAATGCATGGAATCGGATATAAAGAGTTCTTTGATATGCGTAAACAAGGATGTTTGACGCTCAAGGGTTTAGAAGAGCGTATCGCGCGCAACTCCCGACGGTATGCAAAACGTCAGCTTACCTTTTTCAAGAGTTTTTCGGAGGTACACTGGTTCCATCCCGATTCGGCGGATGAAATTGGCAGTTTGATCAATGAGTTTGTCAATTGACCGTTTCTATCAATTCCTCTTCTAAGCGTTCGAGGCTGTAAATTGCCCAGTATTCTTTGTCCTGCCGCAGAAGCACGCGATCGGTCCGTTTAAATGCCTCCGATCCACCTCGGTAATTTTCCGGAGAATCGTAATCTGACATGCTCTGCTGCCATTTAATATATTCAACTACGAACTCGGTTTCGCTTTCCTGTCTTATATTGAGATCCGAGATTCCGTAAATATAGTATCCGGGAGCAACATCGGGTCTATCGGCTTCAATCCATTTCTCGGCAGGCAGCAGACCAGATGTTCCTTCTTGGCCGACTCTCATCCGGGTTATGACAAAAAGGTTCATTGCTTCGGTAACTTCCTGTTTTCCCGCGCCGTCGGTTACACAGTCTTCCATGGTCATGTGCTCAAGATCCGTTATGGACGTATAGAAGAGTTCCACAACCTCGAGAGGTGTCATGTCCGCTGTCGCCCTCGGCGCGAGAACATTCTTCAGGATAGAACCGGCGACCGAACCGACAAGCAGAACCACGATGCCGATTGCCACAATAATACGGGAATTTGAATAGAAGAATTGATTCCTTCGGTATGTAGATTCGGTCCTTTGACTCTGCTTGCGGCCATTCTCCAGAAGAGATTCCTTCTCGAGAACGGTTATTTCTTCGCTGATTCCGTCGTCGGTCCATGCCCGGAGCCTCTCTTCCCATTCTTCGAGAGTGAGCGGCGCGTCTTTGCTCTTTCCAAGGGAAGCGGTTACATCCTTTGATACCCCCGCTTTTATTTCCGGAACCAGCAGTTTGGGCTCGATGAGTTTCTGTTCACGCATTCTGTTATGTATTTCTTCTTCACTCTCTCCCTCGAAGGGAGGTTTGCCTATAAAAAGCCGGTAACATAGCACACCTAAGGAGAAAGATAAACTCGCCTCGTTTTCGAGTTCCGCATTGTTATATATCTCAAAAGTCTGAAGACGCTCGCTCTCGATCTGAGTGCTGCGGATGCGCTGCATTATCGCAGAAGGGAAGAAAAGGAGTTCTCCGCTGCTAAGGAATAGGATTCCATTTGCCTGGAATCTCGGCAGTTCCAAGGACTGCTTCTTGAGTGCAAGATATGCTCGGCACAGTTGATGAAGAGAGGTCAGTGCGTTATCCGCGTCATGGTCAAGAATTTCTGACATGGTACGGCCTTCCATAAACGGACCGTAAAGATAAATCTCGCCGTCGTGCTCGATAAGTCCACGGGTATCCCAGAATCCTATTTCCGATTCTCCCACTATTACCCCATGATTTTGAGTGTTGTCTTTGAACTGCTTTGCGGCGTGGCTGTTCTTTGCACTGGCGATGTGAATACCGAGATATTCCGTTCCATCCATAGTGAGTTTTACTTGGGAGTCTCTTATCGGCGTTACATCTATCGGCATATATCGTTTCCTCTGTTTCCAGTGTAATTATTCTTTTTCTCTTTAAGAGATATACTATTCCGAGATTATTATAGCCGTAAAAGTAAAAACATCAACATTGTCGTTTTGCCAGGATAACGGCGGTAGACCCGCCTTTTTGCATGTATAATCCAGGAATTCGTCTCTGTTCCAGCCCTGTTCAATTGGAACCTGCGGTAACAGAACCCCCGATTTATCTCCTTTTGACATATAGAGACCGTGCTCACCAACAATTATCTCTTCAATTGATCCAATCTGCTTCATTGGCGTAAGGATCGAAATCTCTATTGTGCATAGGGGAAGCTCATCCGCGCTGAGGGCAGGGAAACGCGGGTCGCGGAAGGCGCTCGATTCGGCCATTTCTTTTACCGTGTCGATAAGCGGTTCCGAGCCGGTCATGGTGCCGATACAGCCGCGCAGCTCCGAACCGATCCGTAACGTTACGAAAGCACCGAAGAGGGCTTTAAGATTTTCATCAGCGCCGGGATACAGCGGGGCTCTGCTTTCGAGCCGGGATCTTATTGCTTCTCGCGCGGAGACGAGAAGTTGGGTACGGGCAGGTTCGGTGAGATCAAAGGGCATTTCGAATTTCCTCTATCCGTCGACAGGAAAAAACGCCAGAGCGCCGTAGTGGATAATCTGTCCTGTGTCGTCGGTTTTTGAGTGAAGATCGGTTTTTAAAAGCAATTCTATGGAAACAGGCGGCATTGAGAGACAGCAAAGGGTAGCTATACAGCCGGCACCGCATGCGGTTATGTCTTTTTTATGATACGCCGAAAGAATCTCCTCGCAGTCGTGGCGTTCGATAAGCGAGATCAGCCTGCGCATCGAATCAGCGGCTTCCGCATCTTCGGTGTGGCTGGATAAATTTGAAGATACCACAAAAAGTGTGGAATCATACTTCTCTGCAAAAGTCGCTTCGAGAGCTCTGCTGAGTAGACGTACATTGGTCGCCGTGGCCCTACCCATCAATATAGGAATTACCCCTGCTTTCGGGAATAGAGTCTGTATAAACGGCAGTTGTACTTCAATCGCGTGTTCCTCCAAATGGGGCAGATCGTTTCTGAAAATGCGTGTACTGCATTCCTCCAACTCAGAGTTCAGCTCTTGGAGAACCGCAGTTTTTCCGAGGGGAGTTGCGAAAAAAGCCGATTCGGTCAGAAAAATAGAGTCTTCCGGCTCTCGGTGCACGGGAGCGATAATAACCACGGTATCGATATCTCTGCCTTCCGCTGCGATGAAGGCGGAAGCGGAGTATTTTCCACAATATTGATACCCCGCGTGAGGAGCAATTATTGCTCGTGCCCGGTTGGATTTCTGAGGATTGTTTCGCGCATCCGCCAAGAGGCCGTCTACTTCCTCTTGAAGTTTAGCGGCTTCGCTTGGATAGAAAATACCTTCGACAATAGGTTCTCGTATTTTTTTTGGTCCCACGGTGCTGCTCAATTTGCTCATAAATTAAGTATGAAATATCGGGAGAAGCTTTGCAACTTTTTAAGAGGTAGAAAACCGACTTATAATGATTTTCCTAGCAATTTATTCAGTCTTGATGCCTCGATTGTCACCGTAAGGTTTTTTTCCTGAGTCGGCAGCACCAGGCCTTGCTTGCCTCCTTTGGGTCGTTTCAGGTGCTTCACTTGGGTGTAATAGAGGTCACCTCGAATACCGGATTTTGCCTTGCTGTAATGAAGGGCGAGTGTACCGGCATCCATCAGCACCTCAAGAGGTACAGTTTTTCCTCGAATGCTCTGAATAAAGACATATGATCCTGGATAATCACGCGCGTGAAGCCAATAATCATTTCCGCGGACGTGATGGCGAAGCAGTTCGTCATTTTCCCGCGAGGTCCGGCCGAGTAGGATAGTAAAAGGACCTGAGTGAAAACGAAGTCCCGGCGTGGTAATCCCTTTGTCCCTGGCCTCCTGCTTACCCCCTGCGTTCAGTGCACGTAGGAGCTCTTGCAGAACCGCCGGATCAGTTTCTTCAGACGCGGCGTCCCGTATCCGATGCAGGTCTGCCAGTTCTCTTTCCAGCGAGGCTATTTCCTGACTCGACAGCTCCGCGCGTTTTTGCTGTTTTTTTGCTTTCTGGTAATACTTCTCCGCGTTTTTCTCGGGAGCAAGAGCAGGATCGAGTTCAATGTTTATAATTGAGTTTTCATCATAGAAATTTTCCAGCTCAACCCATTTGGCGCCGGATGTCATGAGATGGAGATTGCTCATCAAGAGATCTCCTATCCGACGGAGGTCAGCCACCCTGTCACCGTTAGAGTTGTGCCGCTGCGCTTTTTCGAGCGCCGCGAGTAACCGCCCCTCTTCCCGTTCTATTCCCTTTTGCAGCTGCTCGCCGAATTGTTCGAGTTTGCGGGATTCGTGTGAGTCAAAATAGTAGGCTTCAACACGTTGGTTGAAGTCTCCCTCGCCCGGCAGGTGCCTGACTTCATAGGTCTTACTCGAGGTTAGTTTTTTGCCGATATCGGGTTGCGACTCAGGATTAAAATTACCCCCGCTTTTCTCACCGCGTTTTGGCCTGCGGTAGAATGCGTCCAGAATCAATCCGTCCGGTTCGGTGAGGATTATATTGGCGGCGTTACTCCAGAACCTGATCCATAGGACTGACTCGACGTCTCCCCTGCTCAGGTGAAGTTTGATAATCCTGTCTCCATGAACCTGGTAAGCGGCGGTAATTCTGGCTCCTTTAATCCTCGATCTGAGAATTTGAGCGAATCGCTGCAGCTGCACCGTATTTTCTACCTTTCTTGTCAAGCGATGCAGCCGTGTCTGGTTTTGTGCGAGACATATATAAAGAGGAAATCGGTCAGTTTTATTAAAAAGATCGATCACCAAGCTTGTAAAGTCCGGCTGCTTGATCTTTTGAATCAGGCTTTCTTCGAGGGGGATCTCAGAAAGTATCTTGTCTATTTCTTTCCAATTCAGCGACATAGCGAGGTTAGGCTTTAAGGTCGGCAGCAGCATGGATGAAAGCGTCCATCTGGTCGCCGGTGCCTATGGTTACCCGTACGAAGTCATTCAAACCGGGTGATGCAAAATACCGGACCAGAATACCTTTGGTTTTTAGGGTCGAGTAAACGTCCTCACCGGACAAACCCGGCTTTGATATAAAGACGAAGTTTGCTTTTGACGGCAGTACCCTCCACCCGGTACCTGAAAGCTCCTTTGAGACTTTCGCTCTGGTTTCGATAATTAAATTGATATTTGCTCTGTTGGCATCCGCATCCCGCAGCGCGTGTAAACCTAGTTCCTGGGCGAGAGTGGAGACCGGATATGAATTGAATGAATCCTTCACCGCAAAGAGAGATTCAATCAGCTGAGGAGAAGCCATGCAGTATCCGAGCCTGAGGCCAGCGAGACTGTGACATTTTGAGAACGTGCGTACCACCACCAGATTGAGATAGCTCTTCAAAAGATCCACGCAGCTCCGCCCACCGAAATCGATATACGCCTCATCAACGACAACAATCTTCTCTTTGGGAAAATCCCTCAGAAATGCCTCAATCTCATGCGGTTCCAAATACATACCCGTGGGCGAGTTCGGGTTGGCGAATATAACAGCCTCATCATCGGCCATACTGAGGAGCTTGTTTAAATCGATTCCGTAATCTTCACGCAGCGGCGTTCTGTGGTATGGGATTCCATAGAAGTCGCAATATACCGGGTAAAAGCTATAGGTAAATTCCGGAAAAATCACTTTGTCAAAAAACGCATAGAAGCAAAACGAAAGGACCTCATCTGATCCGTTTCCTGCGAATATATTTTCCGGCGCCAGCCCATGGATTCCCGCGAGCTCTGCACGAAGTGCCGTCATGGTTGGATCAGGATACAGCCGCAGCTTGTCAACATCGACGTTGTTCAGATATTTCGTCACGCTCTCTGTCGGTAGATATGGGTTTTCATTTGTATTGAGTTTTATATAGCTCTTGTCCCTCGGCTGCTCGCCAGCCTTGTACGGCGTAAGGTTATTCATTCTGCTGGAAAGCATCTGTTTAAGCCTCCACCTTTATGCGATTTTCGCGGTCCACGAGGAGCTTGATCTCGGAGATCATGTAAAAAGAACCAGTAACCAATATGGGTTTAATATCTTTCGCAAGTTCGTCGGCTCTGGAGAGTGCCGCCTGCGGACTCAAGTGAAGTTCGACGTTATCATGGCAGCGCGCGAACGCCTCGAATACTTCCTGGGGATCGCTTGGCTTGAATGTACCGGGGGTGGAAATGATGATAGCTTCGAAAAAGGGAGCCAATACGCGAGCCATCGCCTCGGGATTCTTTCCGAGTACCGATCCAAAAATGAGAATACCTTTTTTGCCGAAGGTTTCCGTATATGTTTCGGCCAATTTCTCCACCGACGATGGTGTATGGGCCGCATCAATGAGAAGGGGAGGGGAGTTGCGGAGCAGTTCCATCCGCCCGGGAAGCTTTGATCTCTCAATTCCGCGTTGAATGGCTCCAATTCTGTCTGCCTTCTCAATACCAAGAGACTCGAGCACCCCATTCGAGGCTATTAATGCCAGAGCCGCATTCTCAGCTTGAAATTTCCCTGCCATTCCTGGTTTAAGCTGAATCCTGTCGCCGGCTTTTGTCGAGACCTCTATTTTCGATTTATTCGATTGATCAATGTAGACAATATCCGTAATCTCGTTGCTCACCAAATGAAACGGAGAGTTCAGTTTCGCCGCGGTTTTGCGAAAGACCTTTTCCGCCGGCTCACGCTGATAGCCGCAATATACCGGAATTTCCGGTTTGATAATTCCCGCTTTCTCCGCTGCGATCTCTTCTAACGTTTCGCCGAGAACCTCCGTGTGCTCCAGTTCCACGGGGGTGTGAACCGTCGCAACGGGCATGAGAACGTTGGTAGCATCCAGCCTTCCGCCGATTCCGGTTTCGATAAGCGCCCATTGGCAGCCGAGTTCCGCGAAAGTCAGATACGCCAGAAGTGTCAGCAGCTCAAAAGTCGTCGGCCTCGCCTGTCCTGGGAGCATCAGAGGATCCAAATTCTCAATCTCTTTCCTGATACGGTTTATCCCCTGAATCAGCATCTTGTCATCGATGAACTTGCCGGCCAGAGTGATACGCTCCCGATAGGAGATCACATGCGGCGAGGTATATAAGCCTGTTAGAAACCCCGCCTCCGTCAGTGCGGACGCGATATATATCGCAGTGGACCCTTTTCCTTTTGAACCTGACACGTGGATTGACTTGAACTTCCTTTCCGGGTGATCAAAAAGCTCGAGAAGTTTTGCCATTCTATCGAGACGGTAGGGACGCATCGACGGTCCCAGATTTTTTTCAAGATTGGTGAATGATTCAATGTAGGAGAATGCCGCTTTAAAACTCATTCCTGTTACTCGCCTTGTCTGCGATTTATGGCACCCGCATGTGCGGGAAAGCCTTCATATTCAGAGAGAACCGCGACCGCCGGGCCGATGCGTTCAAGCCCCTGGGCCGTGGAATATACCACCGAGGAGTACTTCATGAAATCGCGAACTGACACCGGGGACCATGTTTTAGCTTTGCCGCCTGTCGGAAGTACCGCATTTGGTCCGGCAGCGTAATTTGCCACAGAAAATGGAATATTCGGACCAAGCAAAATCTCACCGGCATTTTGTATCATGCTTAGTTCGTTCCATGGGTCGGCGGTTTGAATCTGCAGATG
>JABGPX010000337.1 GCA_018644745.1 Spirochaetales bacterium | reverse complement strand
TCTTCGTGCCGACAATACCCGTGCTGAGATTCACCGCTCCTTTGCCAATCTGAAAAAATCTCGCTCCATTCCTGAGCGTTCCTCCGCCGATTTTGTGCCATCGCAAGCCTCCAGAAATAAATTTTCGGTCAGCTTGCCACGAAAGTACCCGGAGACAAAGATGGGTCTAAAAAGACGCTTACTTTCCGGTTGTTCGGAGCGTTCGTTGGTCGAGATGAACCGTTACGATCTCTCCTTCGTAGGGGTAGGCCCCTGCTTTCGTTATCTCGGCGAGAGCCCACTCATCAACATCTGCGTTCACGCGCGCGGTTTTCCGCGTCGCTGTGCAACGCTTTTTTGTCTGTGTTGTTTTACTGAATACCATCTCAGGTCAACGTTTTTGTCGGTCCTGCGCGCGCAGTTCTGTTTCAATGCCCTCGTCACCTTGCTGCTTCATCCATTGCGTCAGCCTTTGCGAGAGGGCATCCCTTTCTGTCGCGACCGCGAGGTCATCTATCCGATTCTCGAGTTCCCACGGATCCCGCTCCAGATCGTATAACTCTTCTTTCGGGCGATGCACGTAGCGATCGACGAGAAACAACGCCTGCATGTTGTCTTTGGAAGCGGTTAACCATTCCTGCCAGTAAGCATTATCATGGTTTACATTGGCCGGCCCGGTGATTGCGTTGCTGTATTCAGATTCATGGCAGAGATTCAGAATGTACTTGTGCTTGCCGTCACAAACCGAACGAACCGGGTACGGCACGCCATTGATGGTCCCGTGTTGTGTGTGGACTCCGTAAACAAACGCGCGATGTGCCTCGCTCCCACCCGTCAGTACGGAAAGGAAGCTTGTACCGTCGAACCCTCTCCCCCCATCGTTGGCGCCGGGGAGGCCGGTGTCGATGGCAAGCGGATCGCCACCGGCAATCTCGACGAGGGTCGGCAACACGTCGACATGCTGAATCATCGTCGCGTTAGTGACGCCATCGGCCACACGATGCGGCCACCTGATCACGAAAGGAACTCGCAAGCCCGGCTCATAGCAGGTCCACTTCCCACCGGGAAACTGAGCACCATGATCAGACGTGTAGATAACTGCCGTATTCTCGGCGTGATCAGAAGCATCGACATATCCAATGAACTCTCCGATTCTCGCATCAAGACGACTCAAAGAGCTGTAGTACTTTGCCAGTGCGCAGCGTGTGCCAGGGGTGTCAATTAGGTTTGGGGAGAGAGCTAACTCCTTCGGATCATACAGCTCTTCACTTATGTCTCCCCATGGTGTGTGTGGTTCCTTGGTTCCGATGACCAGGCAATACGGTTGAGCGGGATCCCGATCCATGAAGACTGAGACATCATCGACCTGTTCAAAAGGAAAGACGCTTTCCGGACCAAAATGCTTCTTGCCATGCAAGCCAACGCGATAACCGAGATCGCTCAAATGGTGTACGATGCTTCGCGTGCCGACATAACACTGGCTGTGATTGGGCCAGCCGCCATTGCGCACCGGAAAGAGTCCTGAATAGAGGGCCATCCGGGCTGGCGCGCAGATCGGTGAGGGGGTGTAGTAGTTGTCAAAACGCATCCCGTCAGCCGCAAGCCGATCCAGATTCGGCATGTATACATCGGCATTGCCGTACGCCCCGGAGTCGCACCAGCGGTGGTCATCCGAGATGATCAGCAGGATATTTGGTTGTTGTTCCATATAATAGCTGCCCTACCCGATTTGCTCTCAGTAATAATGCCTTTAATGGTGTTGTCTTCTACGATTGCATCCGAAGCAAAGGTATATAGCTGGACTTTTACTTTCGCTTCCTCCAGCATATCCAGGTAAACAAGGTTCTGCTTCTCATGATCAATAAATCGCATACTCTCGTCATCGAGCTTTGCCCGTTCCATTATCTCTTTCCACATGCCGATGTGGTTCTTCCCGCCGGACCGCTGCCGATTACGAGCACCTGAACTTCTTTTACGACAGGGATTTCGCGCTTGGGTTCTATATATGTTTTCATCAGTTACTCCTTGTATTCCGGAAGGAACACACCGCAATTAATCATCTTTTTTCGTATGGAACGATCCGGATAAGTACCGGAAGTTTCTTCTCAATTCTCTTCCCAGAAAGGCTTTCGCCTGATAACCGGGCAACAAGATTGAATTCCAGAGGATCAGAATCCATGTATGCAGCCAGAACTAGCTCTGCCCCTGGTTGGCTTTGGTCATGGAAAGGTCTGCCGGTAAAAGGTCTTTTTCCAGGAACCAATTGAATACTGCTAGGATTCTGGAGCCAAAATGCTGCAACAACCGATTCGAATCGTTCCAAAGCATCCATCTCAATTGCTACCTCTCCACCACGAAAGTTGACTGGAGGGGTCCATTTTCTGGTAGTTCTTGTATCCGCTTTCCAACCGTCGGGTAGTGCAAGCGCTACTTTGACATTTCGCCAGTCTTCATTGGTACCATTAATTAGATGGAAACGCACGGTATACGGCATGCATGAAGAATCAAACCACTTCTGCCCCCCCAGTTGTGCTGGTCCGAATCGGCGGAAAACGATTGCATCTTCATCACCGAACTCCTGACTTTCCTTGCGTGCGATTTCCCGATTATCCATTGCAGCCGGAATAGTTCCACTTCCAACCTGGGTATCAACGACTACAGTTTCACCGGATCGGGCAAAAACAATCTTCTCCTCACCCGACCCAAAGCCGCCGCTGCCGTTCTTACGCGGTACAGCAACCACTTGCCAATCATCGGGATTGTGATTGGTAAGTGAAAGGTGAAAGCTGTCGGCTCGTTCCTCCCATAGAATATCAAATCGATTAAGACCGGATCGGAAACCCCGCCAATCAAGTCTGGTAGGCAAGCCCAAAGGAGCAATCCTAAGGGTGCGTGTCGGAGCATCAATAGTAATTCCAGCCCAATTACGGTAGTAAAAGTAAATCCAAGCCCCTTGTCCCTGACTACACCTGGTAAGCCCTTTTGGTAGACCTTGGCCACGGGGCCACCAGTATAAACTCCCGGTTGTCTTATCTACGCCAAGACCCTCCATTATGTCCTGCGCCTCTTTCATTTCAACGGGGGTCATGCTTCCAGCAAGCCGTGATATTAGAGCCGTACCGTCAAGAGGTGAGAGCTTTCCAGGAAACCACCTCAATGTTTCGAATTCCGGATCGAAATGCGGGCACCACACAGATCGTGCAAAGCGGTGATAGTTGACCCAGGGTTCGTAGGTCATTTTTGAAAGACCGTACACCGGGGCCAACATTGAACTGGTATCTTCTCCATCGTAATAAAGGTATCCGGTTTTGGAGTAAAAGGGGTCTTCTTCCCTATCAAGATTGGTACCTCCGGATAGTTGTCGTCCAAACGGCCCATCGACAACCATGTTCGCATCGATTGCCAACGATATTTCATCCGCTAATTCGGTGAATAGACGACCACCTTCTTTGTTACCAAGGAGCTCGTGAATTCTGCCGAAAGAGACGCAGGCAAACCAAGCTTTCAAATTCGTACCATAATCATACCGGCAACCCACCGGACCGTCACTTGAGTATTTGGTAGAGAATAGTGCCACTTTATTGTGCTTAAGTGACAACATGTCATCCATGATCTTTTGCATCGCCTTCATCACGTTGGGATTCTTCTGAAAAAAGTCTTTGTCACCAGTGGCATCAAGGTAGGTGCGAGCGAGGAATATTGGAGCCAGTAGAATCGGCAATGAGTGCTCTATGTCCCCATTTGATGCGCGACTGCGGTTTGCGAAATACAAAAGTACCTGCGCCTCTAGTTCCGGACAGATGTGCATTAGGCTGACCATGGTTGGTTCGACATCAATCCCCCAAAGTCGGCGACCGTGAGAGGGTGCTCCTTGTCTGTGCGCAATCATCGTTCCGTTAGCGGTAGTTTGAATACAATTGAAGTTATCGATTAACGAGCGAATGAAAAAATCCTTGCTCCATTCTGCTTCACGCGCCATGTTAGTGGAACCAACTGTTAACTCACCAAGTCGAGATCGCCAAAATGCTGCGGTTTTGTTGAGCCAGTCAAGCGGCCTCCTTAGGGCGAGCGCATGGATGGTCGGCTGGATATCTCTATACTCTAAGCCAGCTGCCAGAAATGTTTCTGTAGTGACAGAACCGAAGGGTTGAATTTCGATCTCGCGCTCGGCCTCAAATGGAGCCTCGGTAACCGTCCACTCCCCGTGTCTCATATGAATGCCTACGGAACCGAAGGGTCGAGAAAGAATGAGGGTCCCTAATCTAAAATCAACCGTTGGTCTCTTGAAACGACGCATCGATGGCTCAGCATCCTCCGGAGATTCTATAAGCAAATCGTCAGCCGAGAGTCGTACCTTCGCCCGAACGGTTTCACTCGTATTGTTCTTAATATGAAGAACGTACATGGCACCAGGGAGTCCTGGAAGAGGAGCAGGCGAAAGGGCCGCAGTAGACAAATCCGGTGCCACGGGTGCGATACTGAATGCAGCAAAATCAAGACCATTCTTAGTAGTTTGGCTTGTCGGTAGAAAATCGTTTGTGTACCACGAACGACAACCAGTGTCAGTTTGAAGATCGATTGGCACAGGTTGGCCTTCAACTCCTATTTTATATGCAAGATTGCCAACGTAGAGTACCTCGTCATACTGCTCGTACATTCCGGGTCCCACCTTGAGGTCTGTGTCTCCAGGTGGTATAAAATATGATTGAATCGGTAACGATAAAAAACGGAATGAACCGTCTGGTGCGTGACCGATCAAGACTCTTGCATTGGACTGCGTGTAAAGCGATTCACTAGATAGAAACATGTCGCCAAGATTTGCTCGATCATTTCGAACATCCTCAATCGAGCCCGAAAAAAAACGTGAGTGAGGTTCGTCAAGTATTTCGTCCCAATTACTGAATATACTGTCATTTGCATTCATAAACCGCTTCCTCCTCTAGATATGGCGATTGTATATTGCTGCGGGACGCCGCGCAGGCCAACCCTCTAGGGTGCTCTTTTGAAGCCCTCACCTCCGTCTACACTTGTTGGTTCAAGGACTTCATTCCAGCAACATCATCTGCCACTCACCCAAGCCTACGGTGAGCAGGCATTCTTAGCCGCGGTTACCCGAACTCAGAAGTTTCGACGCTTCGATGCCCATGCCGTCGAACGCATTCTCGAACGTGACTACCCGGCGCTCGACGACGCACCCCTTGCCCCGCTCCGGGGCATCGATCCCGTGGTGCTCGGAGAAGTGGAGCCAGGTTCATTGGACGACTACAGCGATTTTGACGCCGAATCGGACTCCCCGCAGACCGGGCACTCAGATGATCAGGAGTAGGATCCCCATGGCACGTATTACTCGTCGAGCTCCTGCCCGTATTTAAGCTGCACAGCATCAACCACCAAATCCCCATCATCAATACCCTCTGTGCTGATGGTAATGGAAGATGTTCTTCCCTTTTTAAATGTAAAATTACCGATTGACTGGAAAAGCCCCCCGCTTGAAACGCGCTGGTTCACAAAAACCGTGTTTTCGCCTTTGGCGTGGATGATTTTTACCGGTACCTTTTTAGAACGACTGGAAGCCGGGATATAA
The DNA here is from genome assembly GCA_018644745.1 of Spirochaetales bacterium. Next base: position 2,820 of record JABGPX010000337.1, on the reverse strand, counting down.
GAAATGCTGACTTCATAATCACCATCAAAAGGAAGGATTGGATTAAAAACAACCGATTTGCTCTTTTTATCAGTACATTCATCGTGCAAATACCCGAAACTAACAAAAGGCCGAACAATGCTGATTTCATCATCCCAGTCGCCTATTTTCTGCGCATCTTGGTTGTCTACTAAGATAGGAACATCTTTTGGGGGTTCGGGCAGAAAAACCGGATAGTCTTCAGGATGGTTTTGCCAGTGATAAAGAATATGTGGAGGATATCTTTTCGTAAACACACTGGTTCTCCATCTTCCGAACAGGGGTTGATCCCATTCGATTTTCTGACCATAACTTCTCAATTTATTTTGGAGTTGATTTACATCAATTTCCTGAACCGATTTTTTTTCAGCAATGGCTTGTGCCGCTGCAACTCCTGCAGATTCACCCAGTAGCATGTATTGCGCTTCAAGTCTGATGGCAGCGTGTGCCAGATGGCTTGCCGAAAAACAGACCGGTACCAACAGATTTTTACATTCCTCGGTTTTAGGCGTGATAAAACGATAAGGCAATCCAAAAGGTCCCGGAGAAACCAATATGGTTGATTCTCCTTCGTGTGCGAGCGTACCATCCTCCAGCACTAATAAACGCGCAGGATGCATATCCACCGCGTAAAAGCCCAGAGCAATGGCATCAGGAATTTGCGTTTGCAATGCGATATCGGACTGTGTCATCACATAGCGCCCAACCATTCGCCGCGTAGCGCGCAGGTATAGCTCAGGCCAGCCATTCGTTTCACCATTCTGACTGGTATTCAACCTGACATCGTTCCCTGTAAATGACGTTAACCGTTTGCAGTGTTCAATGTGAGTACGCCAGATTTGTGAGCGGGTTGCCCAGTCCCCTTCCGGATAATCGCCCTGGATACCCGGAATCGTTCCGGTGGCAATTTCCTTACGTTCGTCGTTACGATTTGGCCAGGAAATTGGATAACCGGCTTTCCCAATGCGCGATAGAAGGGAATCCATCTGCGGATCGTCCTGTACCGGTAAGGACAAGGCCTTTCCCGGATTGTCCGGAGTAGGATTTTTAACATAGGGAAATTTGAAATTGTACCCGTTAACAAACCGGTTGGCGCTTCCAGGTTCGCCAAGTGGCCCATTATCGACCATCCATAACAATCCACTTTTGGGGTCATTCTCTTTTACATAGGGACTCACACCCGGAAAGCGATGCACACCAAGCACTCCCGCCAGTGATTCGTCATATTCATCTTTCGATTCCCTTCCAACCCGGTATGAGACACCGGCTTTAGCCATCACATCGCCTTCGTAACTGGCATCAATAAAAATCTTACCTCTTATTTTCAGCGACTTACCCGGAATGGCTTCTACGGCCGGCACACCATCCTGATCAGGCGGCGCATTTTCCAGAAGCAAAGACACGATGCGCCCTTCAGACATTTCCACTACCTTTACCCGGTGTTCATAAATCACCTGTATTTTGCGTTCATAGGGTTGCATCATTTCCGTAAAAAACTGTCGGTTTTCATTTGCAAAACAGTGAGGGTTGCCACCTTTCGCGACCCCACTATCTATGGCCATATCTATGCCCACATCTATGCCCATATCTATGCCCATATCTTTTGTCAGAAATTCTCCCGCAAGTCCGCCAATTACTTCTTCAAAAGGAAGATCTTGTAACATACGAAAACCCGATCCAAGCAATCCACCCAGAGTACTGTTCTGTTCTATTAAGATTACACTATTCCCTTCACGGGCTGCTGCAACAGCAGCAAGCACACCTCCCGGAGTTGCCCCGTAAGTCACAATGTCTGCAGTTTTTTCTTCGACTTGTTCCTTCGCCATATCCATATTTCTCCTAATAAATTTTGTCAAAATCGTTAATTGCGTCGGATTCGGGACGTGTACATCCTGCGTAACGACACCTATCGACTACGGCTCAACGCCCTGCTTTATCAAAGCATCCTGTATTTTTTTTACATCGAGATCCCTGGGCGCTACGCCGTTCGCCGTACATAACGCCGCGGCTATCCCCGCGGCTTGACCCATATTGGCGCAGATCGACATCACCCGAAAGCTGGAGTGAGCTACATGGGTCCCGGAGATAGCGCGCCCGGCTAAGAGCAAGCGGTCTATCGTCTTTGGAACAAAGCATCGGTACGGGATAGTGTATCCTTCCGGTGGCGGCCCCTTATCGAATGTTTCTTTTACGCTTTTATCCAGCCAACCTTTTCCCGTAAGATTGTGTACGTCAAAAGGATAATGCGCCTTCGCAACGACCCAATCTGGGAAAATCTTGCCTTCCTTGATGTCTTCTTCTGTAAGAGAATACTCGGCTTCGAAGTGCCTGGTTTCCCTAACACCGATCATTGGAGCGCTGCTGATTAAAAAACACTCTTCGTAGCCAGGAATGTATTTTTTTAGAAACTCGACGACTTTTTCAATCTGCCGCCGGCAGTTGATGTGGGCCCGTGTAAGATCTTCCGCGCTAGTACCGTCGGCCCCTAGCTCTCTCGTGATGTTGCAGGTAACGATCCCCATTCGCGGGGATTTATGCAGCACCAGATATCCCATCGGCGTAGGGAGGTGCTCCGCGGCAAGCGCTTGCGCTTCACCCGCGGGAACTTTGAAGGTCCGTCGCGGCCCACGCGGGAATATGGCGCTATCGAAATCGACACCGGCGAGCTTGAACATCAACGACATCGGCTGCATCTTCCCGTCCGATTCTCGCCCTTTGAAGTACGGAGCGCCCGCTTTCGCGGCCACATCTCCGTCGCCGGTAGCGTCGATTACCACCTCGGCCGCAATCGCTTCCCGTCCC
>JABGPX010000587.1:2666-8398 GCA_018644745.1 Spirochaetales bacterium | reverse complement strand
CAATGTTTAAAGATTGGTTTTGCGTAAGACGGGTAAGGTTTTGCGATCCGGTAGAATATGATCTTCGAACAATCAGGCCATTCATAGCAGCAGCTCATTCAGACGCATCGACGCGCGCAGCACTTCCGCGACACTCCACGCCTGCATGGGACAACCGCCCGGCGTATGAGGCTCGTCGCCGTCGAATACTTCGGAGACCGAACCTAAACCTGTGTTATATAAGTGGGTGTCGAAAGCCGGTATAATACGATCTCGCAAAGCTGCTACTCGAGTTAGATCGCCGCTGTGTATTCGTAAAAACGCATCTACGAAGTGGCCGATCAGCCACGGCCAGACTGTGCCTTGATGATATGCCGAGTCTCTCGATTCCTGGCTTCCCCCGTACTTTCCAGCGTAATTCACGTGGTTCGGCGTAAGGGTGCGAAGGCCGTATGGTGTCAGCAAATGCTTCTCCACTGTTTCGACCACCCGCGCAGCCTGATTGTCGCTAAGAGCGGAGTGGGGCAATGATACGGCGAATATTTGGTTTGGCCTTATCGAGGCGTCTGTAACGCCGTCCGGGTATACTACATCCGCCAGATAACCGTAATCTTCAAGCCAGAATGATTGCAGGAAAGCCTCTGATAACGAATCATGATATTTTTCTAACGGCGCCAGCTCGTATGAATACGGGTCGTCACTCAATTCGGCGTAAAAACGAAGGGCGTTTATCCAGAGCGCATTTATTTCGACCGGCCTTCCGTAACGAGGAGTTACCGGTTTGCCGTGGACCTTTGCGTCCATCCAGGTAAGCTGGGTGTCCGGCGAGCCGACATCGAGAAGTCCATCCTCCCGGACCGAACCAAACGGAACCTGGTCGGTAATATACGCGGTGAGAATTTTTCTCATCGCCGGAAGAATTTTCTCCTTCAACGCATCTGCATTGCCGGAGAATTCGGCGTACATCTGCGCGGCCCAGAAAAACCAGAGAGATGCATCCACCGTATTGTAGCTCGATCCTCCGTAGACGTTCAGCTGATTCGGGAAAAGCCCGTCTTTTTCAAACGAAGCATAAGACTCGAGGGTTTCCAATGCAATTTCCGGCTCATTCCTGGAGAGAGTTAGGCCCGGAAGGGATATCATCGCATCACGGCCCCATTCGCCGAACCACGGGAAACCCGCTATTACCGACGCCTTTCCTGCCCTCTTTTTTGTAATGAGGAATTGATCGGCATTGATTGCAAGTGCTTCATGTTTTGCTGATAACTTCTTCCTTCTATCTATTTCGTTCTTGAATGCCGCTGCCGCTGTCTCAGCCGGTTTTCCAACTGAGACCTGAAGCACAAACTCCTCTTCTTGCTTAAGCTCGACGGTGAAAATGCCGGGTGTAAATACATCCTCGGTAAAATCGTATCCTCGCTCCTGCTCGCGGATATACTCCGTGTTCCTGAACCAATCCGGCGACTCGGTAAAGGAAAGCTTCTCTGTGCCTTGAAAGAATAAAACCGCGAGACCTTCGTATGGCGTAATAGAAATCACGCCTCTCGAACGTTTTGTTTCTAACCGGGCGGAATCATTCGCCGATGCAGTGGCGTTAAAATCGCGGAAGGCGAGGAGCGGAGTAATTTTGAGGAGCGTACGGCCCTTCGCCTTGCTCACCTTGTGGCAGAGCAGAACCGCCGGCTGCTCGTTACGCATCATAATTCTGTAATCGAGTATTGTGCCGTCCAGGTCGTAGCGTAAGTGCGGTGATCCATCTATATTGAATTCGGTGGCGTGTTGGAACCCGGTCGGGTGCAGTAGGCCGGGGTACTGGTTTGTTGAAAGCGGGTACTCCCCGGTATCGGGGTAGAGCGTGGCTTCGATACGGGAGAGGAAGACATATCGTTGATCCGTTCCGGGAGCCGGGGATACGAGCAATCCATGGTACTTCCTCGTATTACCCCCTATTATTGTAGAGGACGCATAACCTCCCAGTCCGTTTGTTTCCAGCCACTCGTGCCGCATTGCTTCAGGAGGATCGCCCAATACCGTTTTGTCAAACTTTATTGCGGAATTCATATTCATATCGCAAGAAGGTAATACTCATCGCTCCGGTGATCAAGCCACGAAGATGAGCCTGGACCAGCTTATCGCGGGGGTGCGCCGGCAAAAAAATCGGGATCCTGCGGCGGATTTCCCGCTATCCTGCGCAAGGTATCTATCTGACCCGTATGATATACAGCATCCTCTATAGGTCCATTTATCAGGTTCCAAAACGGCCTTCCGCGAAGCCGGTAGGTGTCAAGTTCAGAGTCGTTTATAGCAGCGAACTTTGTCCGTAACTGGCCGATCAACTCCAGTATCTGATTAACTTTTTCCATGCCAGTCCCGGGAGGGATATCTTCTTTCTCAAACAGGGATCTGTGAATCCACAACATCAATCCCTGAATATGATTCACTGTTTCAAGAATATTCCATCGCTCCGGCGCAGGTGAGAACTCAAAGTCCTCTTCGTTCAAACCCAGAGTCGCCCAATAGAAGCGGAAGCCCAGCCCATCGAGCATCCGGCATATCACCGACTGAGCGGATATGGATTCCGGGTGCCCGTCGATTGATTCAAATGTACTGGTATTCATGTAGGCGATCATACCAAGGTTTTACTTTCTGCGCAAATCGGCGGTCCGATTCAAGCTTCAGGCGCGCGAATACTATGAAAGTTCTTTCATCTAAAATGCCAAGAATGACCTGTGGCGCGTGCTTCTTTGCCAGTATTTTGGGCCTAAATTGAATATAATAGAGTGAAAAAAGATGAAAATTAAATTTGACATCATGTAATCTATGAATTACTATAAAAAGAGCGAAAGAACTTTCATTTAATAAAATGGTTTGGTGTCAATGGCAGGAAAGATTGCGGAAAGGGCGACTATTTATAATGTCGCAAAAGAAGCAGGCGTAAGTATCACCACGGTTTCCCGTTTTCTTAACAATTCAGATAATGTTAAAACATCAACCGGGGTTCGGATCGCCGAGGCGATGGAGCGGTTGGACTATGTTTCTCAGGGAAATGCCGGCAGCAGGGTTCATCGAAACGTCGGAAGAGTCGGTGTACTCACCCCTTTCTTTCCGGCACCGTCGTTTGTCCAGCGTCTGGAAGGGATGATTCCGGTTTTCAGACACAATAACTTTGAGGTGGTGGTATACACCATTGAAAATTCCGAACAGCTAGACGAATACCTTAATTCGGTTCCGTTCACACGCCGCATCGACGGTTTGATTCTGATGTCAGTTCTGCTATCACCCAGACAACGCCGGATCCTCCAGGCTTCCGGATTACATGTCGTAATGGTCGAAACTGACGATGAGAACTTTTCCCGTGTTCTTGCTGATAACTACGAGGGTGGTCGAATCGCGGCTCGTTTGTTCCTGGAGAAAGATTATTTTCCCTGTGTCTATGTCGGGGATTGGAACCGCAACCTTTCCTACAGCCTTCATCCTTCAGATATGCGCCTCAAAGGTTTCCGGGAAGCCCTTATCGCGGGTGGCAGGAAATTGGAAGAGCGAATGATCATTAAGTCGGACACAACCGTTGAAAGCGCCCGTGGCGAGGTGGGAAAGCTGCTAGATCGCTCCGAAAAGCCCAGGGCGATATTTGCGATGTCTGATCTTCAGGCGATCGGAACAATGAAGGCGGCGAATGACCGGGGCATGCGAGTCCCCGATGATCTGGCGGTTCTCGGTTTCGATGATATTGAGCCGGCTGACTGGCTGAGGCTGTCTTCTATTACCCAGCATCTTGCTGATTCAGGCCGTATCGCGTCGAATCTCCTTGTAGATCAGATTTCCGGTAAGAGCAAAGCAATTCAGAAAATAAATCTTCAGGTGGGTCTCATTGAGAGACATACAACCTGATGTGAAATAGGTAATACGGACATCCGTAATTTGCGGGTGTCCTATTGATAATACCCCCTCCGTAGGAGGGAGGAAGTTTGTGAAGAAGGAGAAGAAACATGAAAAAAATCATGTTCGTAGCCCTGGCGGTAGGGGTAGTTTTTGCATTTATTGGGTGCAATAAAACCGAAGACGAACCCGACATGGCCCAAACAGCAATGTCCGATATCTACGCTGAAGTTCGCGGTACGGTGGTAACCATGACCGGTCCATTTGTGGATAACGATGCGATCAAATTCGATAATGCGGTGAAGGCCTTTGAGGACCAAACCGGAATCGACATTCAGTACGAAGGGACAAAAGAATTTGAGGCATCGATAGCGATTCGAGTCGAGGGCGGAAACCCACCTGACATTGTGGATTTCCCGCAGCCGGGTTTATTGGGTTCTTTTGTCAAGAAAGGTCACGTTATCGATCTGGATAAAGTCCTAGATATGAACTTAGTAAAGTCGAATTATATTCAGAGCTGGCTTGACATGGCAACAATGGACTCACCGGACGGCCCGATCATGGCCGGTGTCTGGGGCCGGGTGAACGGTAAATCTCTTGTTTGGTACAACAAGAAAGAGTTCGATGCTGCTGGATATAAGGTGCCTGAGACATGGGCCGAACTGGAACAGCTGCAGAAAGATATCCTGGCAGACGGCGACAGCCCCTGGGCGATCGGCATTGAGTCCGGCGCAGCGACGGGATGGGCCGCCACTGATTGGGTTGAGGAAATGATGCTTCGAACAACGAGCCCCGAGAACTACGATAAATGGGTTGCCGGAGAGCTGAAATTCGACTCACCTGAGGTAAGGACAGCCTTACAGGCGATGACGGACATTTGGTTTGCCGACGGAATGGTCTATGGCGGGCGGAAAGGTATTGCCACCACCAGTTTTGGAGATGCACCCAAGGTGATGTTTGAAGCGCCTCCGAAAGCATGGCTCCACAAGCAGGGGAATTTCATCACTACCTTCTTTCCCGACAACCTGGTGGCAGGCGAAGATTATGATTTCTTCTATCTGCCGAGCGTCGACCCCTCCCTGGGACGCCCTGTTTTGGTCGCCGGCGACATCTATGCGATGTTCAATGACCGCCCCGAGGTTCGAATGGTCATGCAGTACTTCGCTACCGGCGCCTCAGTCGAAGGCTGGGTCAAAGCAGGGGGTGCAATATCTCCTCACAAAGACTCGAATCTGGACTGGTACACTAATCTTGTCGACCGCAAGGTCGCCGAAGTGATCCAGAATGCCACGAGCGTCAGATTTGACGGGTCAGACTTAATGCCCGGCTCTGTGGGTGCCGGTTCATTCTGGAAAGAAATGACCGCTTACGTCTCCGGGTCTAAATCCCTAGACCAGGCTCTTAAGGCGATCGACGCGTCCTGGCCTAATTAAAACGAAGTGATCTTAAGAACCGGGGCGCAGACTAACCGCGCCCCGGTTCTCTGTATTAAAATTACAACTAGGAAAAAGATATTTACTGTAAGGAGACTGGTATGAATCTGAGTAGTAAGCCTGCGGTACGATCCTTCTCATCACTTGGCCTTGTTATCCTAGCCGCAGTGGTACTCGTCGGCGGATTCGTTTTATTGCAGAACATGCAGGATACGAAAGTACTTATGACCGTTTTTGCGGTGATTTGGGGAGTCGGCTCGGTGGCGCTTCTGTATTTTGTGCTCAATTCGGTCGCACAGTCCATGCCGAAAAAGATCCGGTCGGTGGCGGTTGCACTGGTTTTTGCCGGACCGGGGATTATCCTTCTATTCTGGGCTCTTCTCGTTCCAACCATACGATCGCTTTGGTTCAGTTTCTTCGATGCCACCGGATCAAAATTTG
>JABGPX010000587.1:0-2656 GCA_018644745.1 Spirochaetales bacterium | reverse complement strand
GTTCTTGGACAACTATGCTTTTGCCTTCACCGACCCGGTCATGCTGGAAGCCTTTCGTAATAATCTGCTGTGGATGTTCTTCGGCACCATTACATGCGTCTCGTTAGGCCTTATTATTGCTGTTCTGGCAGACAGAACCCGTCAAGAGAAACTGATCAAGTCCCTCATTTTTATGCCCATGGCGATATCCTTTGTCGGGGCAGGTGTCATTTGGAAGTTTATCTACGCCTACAAGGGGGAAGGCGTCAATATCGCGGAAATCGGCCTGTTGAATGCGATGGTCACCGCTTTTGGCGGGGAATCCCAGGCTTGGCTACTGGTCCCGTTCTGGAATAATTTCTTTCTGATTATTATCATGGTCTGGCTCCAGACCGGGTACGCCATGGTTATCCTTTCTTCGGCTATCAAAGCGATCCCTGAGTCGATAAATGAAGCCGCGCGGGTCGACGGAGCAAACGCCGTTGGGATTTTCTTCCGTATCACGATCCCATACATTTTACCGACTATCATTACCGTCGCGACGACTATACTCATATTCAGCCTGAAACTATTTGATATTGTCCGGGTAATGACGGGAGGTAACTTTGGGACAAACGTTATCGCCAATGAGTTCTATCTCAGGCAGTTTAGCTACGGAAACTCCGGACAGGCTTCAGCAATTGCAATCGTTCTCCTCGTGGTCATAGTCCCGGTTCTTGCCTACAATCTCCGGGATTTCCGACAAAGGAAGGTGCTGAAATGAGTACTCTCAAAGAACGGAAATTCTCAACTGGAAAGATTATCATCGCCATTGTACTCGCGGTGATTATCCTCGCCTGGACTCTTCCCACCCTCGGTGTGTTCATCACGTCATTCCGGGACTCAAGAGATATATACGGCTCTGGATGGTGGACCGTGCTTCCTCATAAAGATTGGGTGAAAACCGGCGAAATTGAGCTTCCTCAGGAAACTGATCCCAATTCTCCTGTTATTATTGAAGGATACACGGCTTCCTTTGATGAATGGCGGCAGGGTATTGAGGTCGAAGATGGTAAACTCGTCCGCTGGTATGGAAACAAACGGTCTCGAAAAATCGAGCTATTTGAAGAGAAATGGATTGGCTTTGGTGCAAACCTTACCATGAATAATTATCGCGATGTTCTCTCTGCGGGTTCGATCGAATATGAGGATGCCCAGGGAAACACGATATCGCGGCAGGGCAACAATTTTGCTGATGCGGTACTGAATTCCCTCGCTGTGAGCATTCCCGCAACGGTGATGCCGATTTTGATCGCAGCCTTTGCAGCTTACGCTTTTGCCTGGATGGAATTTCCGGGCCGACGCCCGCTATTTATAATGGTAGTGGCCTTGCTGGTAGTACCGCTTCAAATTGCCCTTATACCGATACTAAAAGATTTCACCCGATGGGGGTTAAACGGGACCTTTGTAAGCATGTGGCTGGCCCACACGGGCTTTGGCCTGCCCCTCGCAATTTACCTTCTATATAATTACGTAAGTACCCTGCCGAGGGATATCTTTGAATCGGCATACCTGGACGGTGCGACGCCTTTTGTCTCATTTGTTCGGCTGGTGCTTCCTTTGTCGATTCCCGCCTTGGCGAGTTTCGCTATCTTCCAATTCCTCTGGGTTTGGAACGATTACCTGGTTGCATTGATTTTTCTCGGAGATAAGAATCGGGTCGTCACCAGCGCTCTTGCCGCGATGGTTGGCGAAAAAGGGCAGGATTGGCACCTACTCACTTCAGGTGCTTTCCTGAGCATGATACTTCCTCTCGCGGTATTTTTCAGTCTCCAGAAATTCTTTGTCCGCGGCCTCATGGCAGGTTCGGTGAAAGGATAGATGTGCAGACGGCCGGCAGTTCAGCCGGCCGTCGGGGGAGCCGGATTATCACACCCGCCTCGCCAGCCATTCGATTCCCTGCTGAAAGATTTGCTGAAACGAGTGATCGGTCCATTCGCCGGCATCGTGGCCGGACTGCCAGCACAATACGCGAGAACCGCGATAGTCATGGCACCAAGCCAGAGTCGGTACATTGCGCGGGTGATCCTGAGACAGCAATACCACACTGTTTTCACCGCAAGGCTCCATCACGAATCCCTCGCCGCTGAGGGCAAAGTTCTTCACTCCTCGGGTGACAGGATGGTCGGGTTTATCGACAGATATATTAATGTCGATTCTCGGCTCCCAACCGCTGTTATCGAGTGTTCGGTCTTTCTGATTGCAGATACGGTCGTAAGTTGTGTTCTCCGGGAAGGATAGCAGCGCATGGTGCCATATGAAATAACCCTGAGAAGTATCGCCAATTCGTTCGATTGCGGTATTTATTTTATCATCCATGTCGTTGCGGACGCTTAGGGTACCCCAGCTATTCATATGGTAAAACACAAACAAGTCGTACTGCTCGTTGATCGATGATGATGCCCAGGTATCCAGGTCCTGAAGGTACCAGTCGACTCCTTTCAATCCGTTGAATAAAGCGGCAAGTCCGGCGACGTCATACATGTGTCCCCCGATAACAACGGAGACCTTTATGTTGCTGCTGTCTGGTAAGTTTGTGTCCATAGATACCCCTCCGAAAAATATTTCAAATTGACCTTGGCACAAAACGCGGGATATACTCAAGTCCAAAATAAAAGAGTTCGCAGGAGGCCGACTT
>JABGPX010000280.1 GCA_018644745.1 Spirochaetales bacterium | reverse complement strand
CTTTTGGATCATACAGTCTTGGAGCGAATAATATTGCCAATGTCATGGGCGTTTTTACGCAGAGCAATCCATTTACCGATCTTTCTTTTGGCAGCGTGTTCTCTCTTTCCAAAACACAGCTGTTATTTCTACTGGGCGGTTTAGCAATTTCGGTCGGCGTTTTTACCTATTCCAAGAGAGTTATGCTTACCGTCGGGTCCGAAATCTATCAACTTACGCCAATCACCGCGTTTATCGTTGTTCTTTCGAGTTCTTTAGTTTTATTTCTTTTTGCGTCCCAGGGGTTAGAATACTTTCTTGTTAGCCGAAATCTTCCATCTTTTCCGCTGGTACCGGTATCTAGCTCTCAATCGATAGTGGGAGGGGTAATCGGAATAGGAATAGCCAAGGGAGGTAGAAATTTAAATATGAGAATGTTAGGCAAAATCAGCATCGGCTGGCTCACTACGCCGATAATTTCAGCTATCATTTCTTTTGTTTCACTCTACATTGTACAGAATGTTTTTAGTCAGGTGGTCTTTTAGATAAAAAAAACCGGCAAACCATTTTCTGGTACACCGGCTTATTGTTGCTATATCGAACTAAGGATCTATTAGACTTTCATTCCAATCGATCTCTTTGCGGCCTTCAGATAGTTAACATTTTCCGAATCCCCAATCTCAAGAGCTTCGATTGCTTTTTTCATTCCCTCATAGTCTTCACTCTCGCAGCAAGCGGTTTCTACCTTAGAACCGTTTAGAAGAATCTCGCCATATTCGCAAATAATGCCATCTACAGAGAAACCATATCGGGTTTTATCAACAGCTACAGCGGCAAGATCAGGGTGAGAATTAACCACATCTATAAAGTCTTTGAGACTGTAAGTCTCCTTATCGAGTGACACACTAACTTTCATATTTTCGAGTATAGTGGCAACTTCATCTTTTCCGACCGGAAACTCAAACTTGCCTTTCGGCTGGAAAATCTCATAGCCTTCATCGGTCTCGCCAACTTTAGTTTTGATATCCAACAATCCGTCTCGAACTTTTACATTTGCCTCATTTGTCTGTGCCGACAAAAAGTAAGTCTCCCTCGACGTTCTAATTTTGAAAAGCTTGGCCTGCGCTTTCCACATACTCTCTTTTACCTTCTCGATAACACCTTGTCCAAATACCCTGAATTCTGCCCTCGGTATTACTTTCGCTGCGTCCTCCGCCGATGTCGCGGCGTTCTTGTCGAATACATTAGCCATTTTCTGCCTCCTGTTTTACAAATCTTCAGTAACGCGATTGTTATGCCAGTATTACCCGGAACACAGCAGAATGTAAAATCAAATATCTTTATATTTCTTATAGAATAATGTGATGGGTATGCAAACTGCAGTAGAGATTACTCCCCAAAATGTCCCGCCGACTCCCGCCCCTCCCGCTGCATTTCTTTTTCAAAACGAATAATTACGTGCCAGAAGGAAAACTGTTTAATTCCGCGTTTCTCCAACAGGAGTAGAAATATGAGTACGGCAACAACCTATGACGTGATCGTTGTCGGCCTGGGCGCAATTGGTTCAGCATGCGCGTATCAGCTGGCGAAGCGCGGCGCCCGTGTGCTGGGCTTCGAGCGTTTCGACCCGGCAAACGACCAAGCGAGCAGCGGAGGTTATGCGCGGCAGATAAAGGTTTTACCATACCTCGGCACGCCGGATGAGCCGCTCGTACGGCGCGCCGTTGATGTTCTTTCTAATCGGCAGCCATTTCGGGCAACGGCCACCGACTCTTGACCATGCGCGGACATTGGATGCGATAAAAGAGAAGATCGCGTGTGTCGTTATCAATGAGATGATCGGAAAGGAATACGTGGTGCGGGAAGGCAGCTATGTGGAGACCGGTCGAGTCAGCCCGGCTAACTTCGGCTTTACCCAGATCAACGACCATCTCGTGTCCGCCGTGAGTGACGCAATCAAAAAACACGACCTGCGCCGGTCCGCCGTCACCGATCGGTACATCGGCGAGGCCAACATGATGGGCGCCCGGGCCGGGTTCCCGACCATCGAGCGCATCGCAATGCATGCGCCCGAGTTCAACCTGTACGACACCCCGGAGACGGTAGCAAAGGATACACTCTGTCCTACCGCCTGCGCGATGGCGGATATCGTGAGAGCGATCGATGCCATGCCGGCCGAAGAAATCGGAAAAAATCCATTCAGGGCACAAACTACATACGAGGATGAGCAATGACAGAAGCAAAGAATGAAGGTATGGCCTTTGATACCGCGGCGGTTCAACTGGGAAAAGATACTGATGCATCGTCCATGGCTATTCACATGGCATCCACTGCCGCCGGTTTTTACACGAGGGGCGGGAACCCGACAATCGCACGCCTTGAGGAGGCCCTGGCGCATCTCGAGGGCGGCGAAAAGTGCGTGGCTGCCGCGTGTGGCATGGCCGCGGTTACACAGACTCTCTTGCCGCTCCTGGGCCTTCCCTCGGCCTGATCGACGTAAAACGCGTTGCAGAACTGGCTCACAGCCACGGCGCGATTGTTGTTGCCGACAACACATTCTTAAGCCCCTCCCTGCTCCGGCCGCTCTCGCTGGGAGTCGACATCGTTATACACAGCGCGACCAAATACCTGTGTGGCCACGGCGGTTCCCTCGGTGGCGCGATCATCTCCAACGAAGAGACGGCCGTGAGAATTCGGCACGGTCGGAATATATACGGCGGAGTTTTAAGTCCCTTTAACGCGTTTATGATCTTGCGCGGCCTTCAGACTCTCTCGATCAGGATGGCTAAACACAGCGAAATCGCAATGCAGGTTGCTTCGTTTCTCTCGGATCATCCCAATGTCAGCTTCGTCAGCTATCCCGGATTGCACACCCATCCCGATTACGCGTTGGCTGTATCGATGCTAAATGCCGAATAATATCATGTGGGCATATCGCCCTCGTCAGTCAGAAGACGAAATAGAGTTTCCTTCGATATAAAGGCCGTGTCCTGTTTTCGTTCCAAGAAAGGCGAAACATCCTGCAATGCCTGAGTCCAGTCAATGGTCTCGAGCTTGCGTTTTACCATGAGGCGCCAATTATCCTGTGTAACCTCTGATCCTTCCCAGCCAGTCTGTCCGAGAGCGTTGTTCAATTGAAGGAAGTTAGGAAGCGGCCAATCAGGATCCGCGAGATACCATGCCAAATCATATAAATCTCGTCCCTTTGTATATTTACGGGTCATGATGGCGTTCAGCTTTCCGGCTAACAGGGTTGAGCGATCGTGATGCAGGAGATTCAGCATCACAAATCGACGCACAATATGGGTTTCCGTGATAGCCCCACTGGGGGGATTGGTATCGATCTCCACTTTTACCGAGAGTACTTCCTCTCGGTGCGGTGAGAGGCCGAGCTCGTGCAACAGCCCACGGAACTTGAATAATGCGGATTTTACTGAGGATTGGTCGCGGGTGATTACATGCGTGTCGTAAGCTTCTCCGCGAAGATCGGATTGTACCCGGCTCAATAGCTCGGCAAATCGGGTCTCGCTTTTGTGTGAGACAAGAGAGAAATCGAGATCTTCCGAATAGCGAGGGAGATTGAACAGGAACCGTAGCGCAGTTCCGCCGAGAAACGCCCAGTTCGTGAATGCGCCGTAGTCTTGAAGCGATTGAAGAATTCGGGCTTGAAGGTATTCCCTCACTTTGTTGCGCCGGCGAAAATCATCAGGCTCGGATCGAAGAGCTTCAATTAACAGAGGTTTCATTGTCGACTTCCTCCCTCCACAATTCTATGAGCCGCTCGATTGCGCGATCTACCTTTGCTGAGCCGCAGCCATGACTCGTTTCACGAAGTTTCTCAAGGTCAAAGTTATTGGGTTTTCCTAAACGAAGCTCGCGAAGATACTCGGCTTCGTCGCTGTATGGGGTCAGATACAGGAGGTCAACGACAGCTTTCTGCGGCGTGGCAAGTAAAGCATGTTGTCCCGTTGAAATCTCGATTTCCTTGAAACCAAAAAAAAGGCGCGGAGCGACATGCCGGAATTGAAATCGACCGACCGAAGTTTCTACCTCTTCTGGGCGTCCGGTCGTTATGCTTGTGGTAACTGGTACATATTCCGGGATCATGCCGTAATGCGCGAGGGCAGAATGTAGACTGACGTAGGACGCCTTTTTCATTGCATTCGCGATGGCAAATGGGTGCGCCGCGGATTCCATATATGGTTTGTTAAGCATATATACACTCCTACGTAGTTGTAGCAGGTGTCCGCTTTTTACCCACCGATCCAGTTGACGACGCACGTCCGCGGGGGAACGCTGCCCGGCCAAAATTTGTCCGGTACGAAAGAGCCCAACAGGCATCACAATTTCAAACAGTCGCTCGAATTTCATAGCAATATTATGACATAAATGTCTATTTATTGCAATAAAAATGCATTACGTTTTGATACGCGCCAAAACGATCTGTGAGTTTTACCAGATCCGTCCGCAGGCGCCCAACGACTAGTAAAAGCCTTCCAGGCGCCATCTCTTTAGCCGACGGCACCTTGACGCTAACCGTGTCCCTGACCTAGACAGGCCGGAAGTAAATCACCCTACCCTACCTTTTTAAAAAAGCCGCACAGGGCGAGCCGATCAGTTGGCTAACTACTTGCGTCCTTATTGTGAAAGTGTTATGATAAAGACGTGTCAGTTGTCTACTGGTCTGATGTGTTATAGCATGCCTTCCACCTGCTGTCAAGGGTAATTGTTGTTACCAAAAGTGTGCGGTAGAATATATCGGATGATTTGCCGCTGGTAATAGTGTTTGATAAGGGTGGGATATAGAATCCCTGATAGCAACAGGAGCAGACATGGGATTAGATAAGATAAAACGCGTCCGGCTGCAGGCCGAGGTGGAGAAAAGTGTTCGCAGCTACATCGATGAGAACGGGTTGGGGGAAGGCGACAAGCTACCTTCCGAACGGGAACTCGGTGAACAGCTTGGCGTAGGCCGATCGTCGCTCCGCGAATCCCTCCGCGCCCTCGAGGCCCTCGGGATTGTCCGGGTTGCCGCGGGAAAGGGGATCTTTGTAGCGGACGCCGCGGGTTCCCGGGCGGCGCATGAGTATTTCATCCAACTCATGGGCGAGAAAGTAACTGCGCTGGAGGTTATAGAGGTTCGCAAACACATGGAGAGTATGGCGGCCGAGCTTGCGGCTAAAAACGCGACGGACGAACAGATCGAGCGAATCGGTGCCGCCCTATTGAAAATTGAGGAGCGGTTCGAGCAGGACCGCAGCGGCGATGAGGACGATGTCGAGTTCCACAGCGCGATTTACGCGGCCTCGGGAAACGCGCTGCTTCCGCGCATCGGTGAGGTTCTCATGGGTATGTGGAAGGAGTACCTCGGCAGCCTGCAGGTCTATGTGGAGATAGGCGACACCTTCGCGGAGGCCACTCCCTCCCACCGACCGGTGTACGAGGCGATCCGCAACCGAAATCCAAAAGAGGCGGTACGGGCAGTGCAGAAGAGCATGGAGGTGACCGCTTCTATTATATTTGCCGCGCAGAAAAACAGCTCATAGACGCCCGCTTCTTGACGCGGCTGCTCGCCACAGGTAGCATGTCAGACCAGACGACATGTTGTACCTTCATATAGGACTTTCTAAAACCGGTTCCAGTGCGCTGCAGTTCTTTTTTAAAACGAATGCCCATGTGCTGCAAGAGCACGGCATTACCTATCCTGCTCACTCTTTTGACAACAACCGAGTGTCTTCGGGCAATGGTGGCGACGTGGCGGTTCTGCTGCGCGACGGCAGGGACGAAGAGGCTGGAGAAAAAAAACCTTAAACAGCTTCAAAACGCCGAGCACAAGCACCTGTTGTTGTCATCCGAGCTGTTCGGATTCTACCTTAGGGGGGATCGCATAAAGCGCCTGGCTGAGCTTGTCGGTTCCGCGAAGATCGCCGATATCCTCCACGACCCGGGGCAACTGCACGATCTTTTCTTTGACCGGCTGCTGGCCGATTGGGGCCGTGCTTTCGGCGATGCAAACCTTATCGTCAGGCCTTATGAGAGCGAGCAGTGGTATGCTGAAACCATCTTTTCTGATTTCCTGCATCATTGCTTTGGCATTGAAATGGATGAAGCCTTCGTTCTGCCTCATGGCAATATCAACGTTTCTTATTGTGACGACGCACTTGAATTCATGCGATTGGCGAATTGTCTAGAAATCGCGGATAACATCCTGGATAATGCTTTACAGGCTTATTCAGACGTCTATGGCGGCGACTCGTGCCGGATGGCGATGCGGCCGGGGCAGCGGCGCGCATTGCTGACAAAGTTCGCAGAGGTGAACTCATACGTGGCCCAGCGGTATGTCGGACGGTCAGACGGAAAGCTGTTTTATTCCGC
Organism: Spirochaetales bacterium; assembly: GCA_018644745.1. The sequence goes on along the minus strand of JABGPX010000280.1, from coordinate 2,060 downwards.
GTCTCCGAATCCTGACGATTATTGGCATGAGTATGCCGGCTTAACGAGGCGGCGAATCCGTGCTATCGGCAACTTCATAAAAGAGCATGACGGGCCTGCTTTTGAAAAACTACGCGCCGAAATTGAAAAAAGTCTTCATTCCGGTAATGGAAATATTCTGGCGGCGGCAGAAAATTTGGCCGCGGTCTCCAACAGGAGTAGAAAAGCGAAAGCCCGGCGTGTGGATGGCGACTAAGCGCCGGAGTTGAAAATCCGCCCTATAGAATGCAAAGGCATAAATTGAATGTGGTTATATTCAGAATATTTTTTTTGAGTGAGGCAGATACCAAATTCGGATTTTTTTTCCTCTATAAACATATGCAAGCTTCTTAGAGTCCCGCCAAGACCGGACTTTACCTCAATAGGGATGATCGCGTTATCTTGCTCAATTACGTAATCAACTTCTGCATTGCTGGATTTAGCTTCCCGATGCCAGTAGTAAAGTTTTGGTTTTTCCCTTATTGGGGTGTATGATTGTATTTCCTGGCCTGCAAGCTGTTCCGCAATCGCGCCTTCATTAATGAGCGTTATGTCGTTATTAAGAATCATATCTTTCACTGGTATTCTTAGTAATCTTAAAGCCAGGCCGGTGTCGAAAAAAATGGCCTTGAATCTTCTGGTATTCTTCTCAGCTTCAAGTGGTATTCCATTGGCGCTGGAGTGATAAATCCTGTTGACCAGACCTGCTTTTTCAAGAAGCTCCAGCGCCTGTCCTAGCTCTCGTGACTGATAGAGGGCGGAAACGTTTGTGTATTTCAGCTTTCTCCCTAATTGCAGCGGAACGGCATTGAAAACAGTTGAAATGTATTTGACATTGATTCTCTTGGTATATTTAGGGAAGTCGTCAATAAAGGTTTCGATAATTGATGACTGAATATTCTGGCATTCGTTGAAATCCCTATTCTCTATGTATTCCCTGACTACCTCGGGCATACCACCGATTATTGTGTAATCACGCAGCAGATTCGCCAATTCGCTATGAATCGCTTTTGGGATCTCTTCACCCGTGGCTTGATATGATAGAAGCCTTTCTTTTCCCAGCGCAGTAACGAACTCTGCATAGTTAAGCGGATACATGTAGTAGAACTCCACCCGCCCGACAGGGAATGAAATTCTTTCTAGTTCGAACTCTATAAGGGATCCGGCGGCAATTACATGAAGGTCTGGAGTTTTCTCATAAAAATATCGCAGAGAAAGCAGAGCTCTGGGACAATACTGAATTTCATCAAAGAACAGTAGTGTCTCTCCGGCTTGAATTGATGTTCCCAGGTAGTTTTCCAGATCGGTGACTATTTTCTCAGGATTGATGTTCTCGTCAAAAAATGAATTAAACTCTGTGTTTTCCTCGAAGTTCAATTCGACAACATTGGAAAAGCGGTCTCCAAGGGCCTTGATGGCCGTCGTCTTCCCAACCTGACGGGCGCCGCGCAGGATAAGCGGCTTTCTATGTCTTTTTTCCTTCCAGTCAAGCAGGTCTTTATCAATTGCCCTTTGCATGATTCCATAATATTACCTTTGTGCAGAAAATTCAAGGTGGATATCTTGATATATGCAGGTTTTACAAGGTTTAACTTGCGATTCCTGCATATTTTACAAGAGTGTTGAGAAGACAGTCCTGACTGGTGGAGACAGGAGCCGGCGCGGATACCGCTTCTCATCGCCGATCCGGCGGCTTCGCCCGAGATACGCCAAACAACAGTTTCAGACCTGAATCAAACCGGGCTCGATATGATGACGACCGTATGCGACTACGCGAGCGTGAAACGCCCGGGTCACAACCGGGGGATGAGGTGGCGAAGTGGTGTCTACGCCGAAAACGAAGTTAGCTATATGCAGGTTACGGCGACGCACAAATTCGTACGTTACGACGCTATGAGAACGAGATCGACGAAATCCTGGTAAGGCTCGGGATAGATGACACCAACTGATACGCTTGACGTACTGCGTACAGGTTGGTATTTTTAAACATGATCCGGAGCTATCGTGACAAAAGAACCGAGCGCTTTGCTGAAGGTGCGTTG
>JABGPX010000539.1 GCA_018644745.1 Spirochaetales bacterium | reverse complement strand
GGCTTCCTTCCGGTGAGATGCGCCTTGTTTTCAAGAAATGTTATGCAACCCTCGGTGAAGTCGGTAACGAAGACCATATGAATATATCGATCGGAAAAGCCGGGCGAAATCGCTGGCTTGGTCATAGACCCAAGGTACGTGGCGTTGTAATGAATCCTGTAGATCATCCTCATGGTGGTGGAGAAGGTAGAAGTTCTGGCGGACGACATCCTGTCTCGCCTTGGGGTGTACCGACTAAGGGTTATAAGACGCGTAAAAAGAAGAAGTATTCTGACGACTTTATCGTCAAGAAGAGAAAGTAGGAGCAGGCAGTGGCAAGGTCAATAAAGAAGGGACCGTTTATTGAAAAAAAGCTCTACAAACGTGTTGTGGAGATGAGCAAGTCGGGAGATAAGCGGATGATAAAGACGTACTCCCGGTGTTCCACAGTTATTCCGGAGATGGTCGGTGTCACCATTTCCGTCTACAACGGAAAAACTTGGGTGCCGGTTTACGTAACCGAGAATCTTGTCGGTCATAAGCTTGGTGAATTTGCTCCGACTCGTGTTTTTCGTTCTCATGCGGGTTCGGATAAGAAGATTGGCAAGAGGTGAGCTCAATGGCTAAAGAAGCAAAGAAAGGATATTCAGCAAAAGCTTCGCATCTGATGATTTCTCCTACGAAACTCAGGCGTGTTGCGGACAATATAAGAAGAAAGCCTTACGCCGAAGCGGTAGCCATACTTGAAAGTCTACCTCAGAAAGGCGCTCCATATCTCCGAAAGGTAATTCAGTCCGCAGCGGCAAACGCACTTGTGCAGAACAAGCAGCTTGACGAAGAGATGCTCTATATAAGTGAGTTACAGGTAACTGAAGGACCTCGTCTAAGGCGATTGTGGCCGAGGGCAAGGGGACGTCGGGATATTTTGATTAAAAGAATGAGTCATATATCCGTTACACTCAGCGAGATCGCAGGACTGGAGGATTAGGATGGGACAAAAAGTTAATCCGATAGGGCTTCGGCTTGGAATAAATAGGACCTGGAAATCTCGTTGGTATGTCGATCCGCGGGAGTATGCGGATACGCTGCATGAAGATTTGCTCATTAGAAAAACTCTTGGAGATTGCCCGGAAACTCGTGGCGCAGAAATCTCGGATATTGAGATAATTCGACATCCACAAAGGATTACTATTGTAATACAAACCTCTCGACCCGGGATAATTATCGGAGCGAAAGGTTCAAATATAGAGAAAATCGGCGTTCGGCTGCAGAAAGTAGCTGAAAAGAAGATCCAGATTAAGATAAAGGAAATTAAGCGGCCAGAGGCCGACGCACAGCTCATTGCCGACAATGTTGCTCGTCAGTTGAGAATGCGTGGTTCTTTTAGGCGGTCTCTCAAAATGGCCGTCAACAATGCAATGAAGTCTGGTGCCCAGGGCGTGAAAGTAAAAATCGCCGGTCGTCTTGGCGGTGCGGAAATGTCGAGGATGGAACAGTATAAAGATGGTCGTGTCCCGCTGCACACCTTGCGGGCAAATATCGACTATGGTTTTGCCGAGTCTCACACTTCCTTTGGTTTGATCGGAGTAAAAGTCTGGGTTTTCAACGGTGAAGTCTACAGCAACGACACGAAAGAAGATGCCGGTTTGCTTATAAGAAGAAAGCGGGATACCGAGCCTGCAACGAGGAGCGAATAAGCAATGCTTAGCCCGAAGAGAACAAAATACAGGAAACAGCATCGGGGTAGAATAAGGACTTCGACGGAAAAAGGGAACGCTCTCAATTTCGGCGATTATGGCCTTATTGCTTTGGAACCGAAATGGATTACGAATCGTCAGATCGAAGCGGCTCGTATTGCAATGACACGCCATATTAAGAGAGGCGGAAAAGTCTGGATTAGAATTTTCCCGGACAAACCATATACAAAGAAACCTGCTGAAACTCGAATGGGAAAAGGCAAGGGTAACCCGGAATACTGGGTCGCGGTTGTTACGCCGGGTAGAGTAATGTTCGAAATGGCCGGCGTCGAAGAGAGTCTTGCTCGAGAGGCACTTGCTCTGGCTGCCAGCAAACTTCCGATCAAAACGAAGTTTACCCAGAGGCGGGATCTGGAGTAGTTATGAAAAATTTATACAATGAATTGAGTTATGAAGAGCTTCTCACAAAAAGAGAGGAGCTGAAAAAAAAGTATCGCGAGGGTCGATTCAATAACGTTGTCGGACACCTCGAAAACCCTCTGGAGCTAAGAACATTGAGAAAAAGTATTGCCCAGGTGAATACGATTATTCATGAATACAAACTCCGGATTCGAGGAGGCAGTAAATGAGCGACAACGTTCCTGCTGTAAAGAGCAATAAGAAGGTTTTTACCGGCCAGGTTGTGAGCGACAAAATGGATAAAACTATCGTAGTAGCTGTATCGAGTAGAAAAATGCATCAGCTCTATAAAAAGTATCTAACGCAAACAAAGAAGCTGAAAGCGCACGATGAGAATAATGACGCACACACCGGCGATACTGTCAGGGTTGTGGAAACACGTCCCCTCAGCAAGGAGAAGCGTTGGCGCCTTCTCGATGTGCTCGAAAGAGCAGAGTAAGGAAGCTTGTGGAGCTAACGGAGTAATAGATATGGTACAGATGCAGACTTATTTGAATGTTGCTGATAACAGCGGCGCCAAGCGGGTGCAATGTGTGAAGGTCCTTGGCGGTTCAAAACGAAAAACCGCTTCTGTGGGAGACATTATTGTAGTAGCGGTAAAAGACGCTCTTCCCAACGCGGCCATAAAAAAAGGCGAAGTGCACCGCGCGGTTATTGTAAGAACGAATAAAGAATACAGACGGCCGGATGGTACATATATCCGATTCGATGACAATGCATGCGTTATCGTCGACGAATCGGGTGCACCTCAGGGAAAACGAATATTCGGACCGGTTGCCAGAGAACTTCGTGAAGCTGATTACATGAAGATTGTATCTCTTGCACCCGAGGTCTTGTAGGGCTCAGGGAGGAAGTGAATGAAAACAAAACTTAAGAGAGACGATAACGTTCAGATCGTGTCTGGTAAGGATCGGGGAAAATCCGGGAAAGTCCTTCGGATAGATTCCGTTAAAGGACGAGTTATCGTTCAAGGTTTGAATATGGTCAGAAAGGCTGTTAAACCCAAACGTCAGAATGACAAAGGCGGCATCATCGATGTTGAAGCTGCTCTTGATATTTCAAATGTCATGATTATCTGCAAAAAATGCGGACCCTCGAGGGTTGGTTATTCTTTGGATAAGAATGGTAAGAAGAGAGTTTGCAGGAAATGCGGAGAAGCGCTGTGAAAAAAGGATATGTTCCGCGGCTGAAAGCGATCTACCGTAAAAAAGTAGCTTCTGATCTGCAGAAGGAGTTCGAATATACTTCAGTAATGCAGATTCCTAAGGTAGAGAAAGTGAGCGTTAGCGTCGGTGTAGGAGAAGCGATTACCAATAAAAAGCTCCTCGACGCTGCAGTCAAAGATGTTGAGCTCATTACCGGACAGAAAGCGGTAAGAACAAAAGCAAAGAAATCAATCTCGAACTTCAAACTTCGAGAAGGAATGGAAATTGGAGCAAAAGTAACACTTCGTGGGGCATACATGTGGGAGTTCCTCGATAGATTTATGAATATTGCTCTGGCACGTGTTAAGGACTTCAGGGGGGTTAATCCAAACTCGTTTGATGGACATGGGAATTATTCCCTTGGCATCACCGAACAGATTATCTTTCCTGAAATAGACTATGACAAGATTGAACGGGTGAGCGGCTTAAATGTGGCTATCGTGACTTCTGCAAAGACCGATCAGGAAGCGCGCAGTCTGCTTGCAAAACTCGGGATGCCCTTCAGGAAGTAGGAGTAGATGAATGGCTAAGAAATCAATGATTATCAAAGCAATGCGGAAACCGAAATTCAGTACCAGAAAGGTGAACAGGTGCCGCATCTGCGGACGTCCCCGTGGGTACATGAGGAAGTTTCAAATGTGCAGAATTTGCTTTAGAAATCTCGCGAGCCAGGGCTTGATCCCGGGAGTTACGAAATCCAGCTGGTAGGGAGTAGAATATGGCTGTTTCCGATCCTGTTGCAGATATGCTGACTAAAATACGCAATGCAAACAGGGAGAAATTTGATCGCGTTGACGTTATGACGTCCAAGCTAAAACTTGAAGTGATAAAAATCCTGAAAAACGAGGGTTATATCAAGAACTTTAAGAAAGTGAGTCAGGATACCCATAATGTCATCCGAATCTTTCTCAAGTACGACAATACAATGGAACCGGTAATCCACGGTATTGAGAAAATCTCGAAACCGGGAAGAAGGATCTATTCGGGATATAAAAGGCTGCCTCGTGTACTCAATGGCTACGGCACCCTGATTATTTCGACATCCACTGGTGTAACAACCGGAAAAAAGGCGTCTGAGAAACAGGTTGGTGGCGAACTGATCTGCTCGGTCTGGTAGGAAGAGGTTTACTATGTCAAGGATAGGCAAACTGCCAATTGAATTGCCTCAAGGCGTCAGCCTGAAGGTAGATGGTAACGTGGTTACTGTTGAGGGACCGAAGGGTAAGCTTGAGCAGAAGATTCGTCACGAGGTGACCGTCTCTGTTGAGGAAAACCGGATTGTCGTTAGAAGGTTGAATGAGTCTAAGCTGGCGCGTTCGTTTCATGGACTTTACCGTAAGCTTATAAGCAATATGGTTGTCGGTGTAACGACAGGTTTTTCGAAGAGCCTTGTAATCATTGGTGTTGGTTACCGTGTAGAGATGAAGGGAGAGAATCTTTTCTTCAATCTCGGATATTCGAATCCCATTGAGTTTCCACTCGAAGAGGGGCTTGCAGTAGCTATCGACGGAAACAATAAGCTCACGATAAGCGGTATGGACAATCAGCAAGTCGGTCAAATCTGCGCCGAAATACGGTCTTTAAGACCACCCGAGCCATATAAAGGTAAGGGTGTTCGGTATGAGAACGAGTATGTTCGCAGGAAGATCGGTAAAGCCGGAATCAAGTAGCGGTAGGTAATTAGAGATGAGTAAAGTTAACGATAAAAATCGGAAACGAAACAAGCGGAAGATACATATCCGTAAAAGGATTCATGGTAATTCTGCACGGCCTCGAATGACTGTGTTCAGAAGTAATCGGCACATGTATGTGCAGGCTATAGATGATGATACCGGTCAAACACTTGCGTCGATTTCGAGTTTGGAGAAAGATCTCGCCGGATTGAAGAACTGCGTCGCCGACGCGGCAAAGTTGGGTGAGGCTTTTGGTAAGCGTTTGAGCGAGAAGAAGCTGAAAGAAGTTGTTTTCGATCGTAACGGCTATAAATATCATGGCATTGTCAAGGCAATTGCCGACGGCACTAGAAAAGCCGGAATTACTTTCTAGGGGGAATGCGTGAATCAGGCCAGAGGTAGAAATTCTGAACGGAACGGCAATGACTTCGTGGAAAATCTTGTCAAACTGAACAGGGTTGCTAAGGTAGTAAAAGGTGGTAGAAGATTTTCTTTTTCCGCTCTCGTAGTCGTCGGTGACAAGAAAGGTAAAGTCGGTTTCGGTTTTGGAAAGGCCAATGATGTTGCAGAAGCGATACGGAAGAGCATAGAAAAAGCTAAAAAGAATATGGTAACCGTACCGGTTCAGAAGAGCACGCTGCCGCATGCGATTGTCGGCAGGTTCAAGAGCGCAAAGGTTGTACTGAAACCCGCCTCACCCGGTACTGGAATTATAGCCGGAGGACCGGTCCGGGCGGTTATGGAAGCAGCGGGAATTTCGGATGTACTGAGCAAATCCCTTGGCTCCGACAATTCGATGAATATAGTGAAAGCGGTATTCGCCGGGCTTGAGAGCATCCTCGATGCGAGGAAAGTCGCAAAAGCGAGAGGCAAGTCATTAAGCGAAATGTGGGGTTAGTGATGGCAAAGAAGGAAAAGAGAATACAGGTTCAGCTTGTAAGAAGCCCACTCGGACGTAAACCAAACCAGCGGAAAACCGTTCGGGCCTTGGGTTTGAAGAAAATGAATCAGATTGTAGAGCTGACAGCGTCTGCCCCTGTTTTGGGTATGGTGGCGACGGTTTCGCACCTGGTTGAGGTCAAGGAGATTAGCTGATTATGGCAGATATGGATATTCGACCGCCTTCGGGTTCAAGAAAAAATAAGAGAATAGTAGGACGCGGTTCCGGGGCTCGGCGTGGCGCCACCTCTGGAAGAGGCGATAAAGGTCAGAATTCCAGATCCGGCGGGGGAGTCCGGCCTGGTTTTGAGGGAGGCCAGATGCCTCTCTATAGAAGGATACCGCGTAAAGGATTCTCCAATTATCCTTTCAAGAAAACCCATGATGTAGTAAACCTGGATGTTCTAAATGCCAAGTACGGTGATGGCGAGACGGTAAATATTGTCACTCTAAAAGAGAAAGGTATTGTCAAAAAGAAAAAGCCTTTGGTAAAGATTCTCGGAAGAGGTGAACTTGATAAAAAATTGACGGTTGAAATTAGTGCGGTGTCGGCGCAGGCAAAAGAAAAAATAGAGAAAGCCGGCGGCACAATTGTTGAAGTCAATGAAGATAAGGGGAAAGTAGATGGCGAGTAATCCGCTTCTGGATGTTTTTCGCATCAAGGACCTGCGGGACAGAGTACTCTTCACATTTTTTATGCTTGTAGTTTTCAGACTCGGCGTTGCATTGCCGATTCCGGGAATTAACATCAATGCACTCAAACTGTATTTCATGGCGCAGGAAAGTTCATCCTCCGCGATCGGTATAACAGATTATATCGACTTCTTCGCAGGAGGCGCATTTAAGAACTTCTCGGTATTTATGCTGGGAATTATGCCGTATATCTCTACTTCTATTATTATGCAGCTTCTAGTTTTAGTTTTTCCGAAGTTGAAGAAGATTTCGGAAGAAGAAGGCGGGAAAAAGAAAATTCAGAAGCTGACAAGATACGGTACCGTTGTCATGTGTATTATACAGTCATATACCGTGACCTTGTACGCTAATCAGATACCTGATGCTATAGCTATAGGAAGGCTTCCATATACCCTTGTGGCGATGCTTACGGTAACTACCGGCACTATTTTCCTTATGTGGATGGGGGAGCAGATTAGCCAGCGCGGGATAGGAAATGGTATTTCACTCATAATTTTTGCTGGAATTGTCGCTCGGATGCCAAACGCTTTTGTTGTGCTATTTAGGAAAGTTGGCGACGGCGAGCTTAATCCTGTGTTCGTAATTATCGTTTTAGGTATGTTTGTCGCGGTTATTGCTCTGGTAATCTATGAGCAGCAAGGACAAAGAAAAATACCGGTGCATTATGCGAAACGGATAGTTGGGCGCAAGATGTACGGCGGGCAGAACACCTATTTGCCTTTCAAAATAAATCCTTCTGGTGTAATACCGGTTATTTTCGCGTCATCGATTTTGACCTTTCCTATTCAAATTGCGCAGAATCTTGGACCCAACGTGAAATGGTTGGGAGATTTCGCGTATTGGATTCGGCCGGGAGGATTGGCATATATAATCATCTATGCCTTGCTGATTATTTTCTTTGCCTACTTTTACACGCAGGTTACCCTAAATCCGGTGGAAATTTCACGGCAGATCAGAGAAAATGGCGGATCAATTCCCGGTATTCGGTCAGACAAAATGGAAGAGTATCTCAGCAGGATCCTGAGTAGAATCATTCTGCCGGGTGCCCTTTTCCTTGCCTTTATTGCGGTTATACCGACAATCGTGCAGCGGTTGTTCAATTTCCCTTTGGAAGTTGCAATGCTCATGGGCGGAACATCGCTTCTAATCATGGTCGGTGTCGATCTTGATACAATGTCTCAAATCGAGGGGCATCTCAGGATGCATCACCACGACGGACTTACTCGAAAAGGCAAAATAAAGTCTCGGAATCTTTAAGGGAGTAATCAGGTGAAAGTACGTGTTAGTGTGAAACCTATGTGCGATAATTGTAAAATAATACGCCGCAAAGGTGTGTTGAGAATCATATGCAAGAATCCAAAGCATAAGCAGCGCCAGAAGTAGGAGATAAATTTCATGGCAAGAATTTCAGGAACGGACCTTCCAAATAAGCCGGCTAAGATCGCTCTCACATATATATTTGGAATCGGACGAACATCCGGTGAAAAGATTTGTGAGAAGGCGGGTGTCGATCCAAACGTCCGAATGAATGATCTTACTTCGGAAGATACTGCGAATTTGAGACAGATAATCGACAATGAGTATAAGGTTGAGGGGCGCCTTCGCACCGAAATCGCTCTCAATATCAAGCGGTTGATGGATATAGGGTGCTACCGGGGGATTCGTCACCGGCGGGGTCTTCCCGTAAGAGGGCAGAGAACAAAAACAAATGCTCGAACCAGAAAAGGCAAGAAGAAGACAGTTGCAGGCAGAAAGAAAGCTGCCGTTTAAATTGC